>JBOGMR010000419.1:0-5174 GCA_050746825.1 Bryobacteraceae bacterium
ACCAACGGCGGCCCGGCGTATCTCTACCGCAACGATCAGACCGGCGGAAATCACAGCATGCGATTCCGGCTCGTCGGTACGAAGTCGAACCGCGATGCGATCGGTGCTACCGTGCGAATCTATGCCGGCGGCGAATCCAGCTCGCGGATGGTCAAGAGCGGCTCGAGCTACCTGTCGCAATCCGAGTTGCCCGTGACATTCGGATTGGGCCGCCGCGATGCGATCGAGCGCGTGGTGATTCGATGGCCCAGCAGCCGCACCGAAGAGCACAAGAATCTCAAAGCCGGGCGGTACGAGTGTGTGGAGGGGAAGGGAATTAAGGAAACCTGAAGGGCCGGCGCCGCCAGCCCGGCCCCGCGGGTACGCCGAACCAACAGAACCGCGACCGTGAGGGAGCGGCGCCGCAAACCCGGCTACGCAGTACAATTGGCGTGTCGAGAGGAGAGGCCGTATGCGCAAACTCGCGGTCGCCGGCATTCTCGCCGCATCTTGCATCATCCTGTTGCGGCGCCAACCTTCAATTGAGGCGCAGGTCGCCGCGGCACAACCAGCGGCTCTCGACGGCGCATCGCAAGCGATCACACTCGTCTTTGGCTCGAAAGACATGACGCCCGCCAAGTGGGACGGTTCGGTTCGAATCTCGAAAGGCACAATCGAGAAGCTCACGGGCTACCACTTCACGACCGCTTCGAAAGTTCTGCCGGACAACGCATGGGAGTGCTCGACGCACCCTTGGGCGCCGTTCGCCGCAGGCATGCATCCGAACGAGAAGCCCCAGCCGCAGCCGACGCCGGTCGAGCCGATCGGCGTGACGATCCAGTTCCGCGCTCCGCCCGATGCGGAGTTCACCGTGCAAGTGCCGAAGGGTGAATTCTCGTTTCGCGCGATGGACGTGCCGGAGAGCGAGGGCATCTTCCCTCTCGCGGCGAGCGTCGAAGTGTATCGAACACCCATCGTGAGCGCAGTCACTACCGGCGAATACGAAGACGACTACCCTTCGCTCGCCGCCGACGGCAACGACGTGTGGCTCGCCTGGCAGGCCTACAAAGGCGAAGCCGACCGCGTGTTCCTTCGACGCTACTCGGGCGGCCAGTGGGGCGAGCGGATCGAAGTTACCGAGAAGCCTGCGGATGTGTTCATGCCCGCGGTTGCGGCTGCGCGCGGGACCGTGACCGTCGTTTGGTCCGAGCGCGAGGGCGCGAACTGGCGGCTGAAATCGCGTAGCTACATGCAGTCCGGCGGCTTGGGCAGGACGGAGATCATCACCGCCGGTGAGGGCAACAATCTATTCCACCGCATCGCCGCAGGCTCCGATGGCACGGTGCATGTGGCCTATCAAAGCTCGAGGCGCGCCTCTGGCGACATCTTCTACCGCGCGTACGCCTCCGGAAAATGGGGATCCGAAATCAAGCTGAGCGAATCGCCGGCGAATGACTGGTTCCCCGCAATCGCGGTCGACCGCGCCGGAACCGCGTGGATCGCATGGGACAGCTACGCCACCGGCAGCTACAACATTTCGTTGCGTTCGGTTCGCTCAGGCAAGCCCGGCCCCCCGCTGCGTGTGACCGAATCCACGCGATTCCACTCGCATGCGTCGCTCGCCATCGACGCCCAGAATCGCGTGTGGATCGCCTACGACGAAGCGCCCGAGAATTGGGGCAAAGACGTGGGCTTCCTGTTGTCCGGCGGGACCGGTCTGTACGATTCGCGCACCATCAAAGTTGCGGCCTACGATGGAAGCCGTTGGCTCACCCCGCTGCGCCAGCCGGGCGGCGTGGCGCCTTACGGCTACCGGCGCTATTTCCAGTCGCCGCGCCTGGTGGCGGGAGCCGGCGGACGCATGTGGCTGCTCGCGCGTCCCCGAACGTCGGCGCGACTGCCGACTTCGCTTTGGGCCGCCGGCGGGAAATGGGAGGTCGTCGCGACGCAGTATTCGGGTGATCGCTGGAGCGAGCTGATGCTCGTGCCCGGCAGCGTCGGGCGCAATGGAGGCGAGGTGCAGGGCGTGGCCGATGCGGCCGGAAACATCCACATCGCGGCCGTGTCCGATCACCGATTGTGGGGCGGCCCGAATTTTGGCGAGCCGCCGCAAAACAACGACGTGATGTTTGCGACCTTGCGCGCGTCCGATGGCGTGGCCGCGCAGCTCGCACCGCGTCCGCCTGAACCGCCCGGCGGTCTGCCCTCCGAGCCGCGTGAAGCCGAGCAAGTCGCGAGGCTCCGTACTCACGCGATCCAGGCAGGCGGCAAGACGTTTCACATCTACCGCGGCGACCTGCATCGGCACACGGAAATCTCCGCAGATGGCGCGGGCGACGGCACACTCTTCGATTCATACCGCTACGCCATCGATGCGGCCGCGATGGATTACCTGATGGTGACCGATCATCAGTCCGGCAATCAGGAGTACACCTGGTGGCGCACGCAGAAGGCTACGGACATGTTCCACGTGCCGGGCGTGTTCACGGCGCTCTATGGAACCGAACGGAGCCTCGGGTACCCGAACGGTCATCGCAATCTGATCTTCGCGCAGCGCGGCGTGCGGATTCTTCCGATCACGCCGGCCGAGCAGAAGTCGAGCACGGGTCCGGTCCTGTTCCCGTATCTGAAGAAGAACTCGGGCCTCGCGACCTCGCATACATCGCACACCGTCATGGGCACCGATTGGCGGGACAACGATCCGGCGCTCGAGCCGATCGTCGAGATTTTTCAAGGGGCGCGCACCTCGGCCGAGCACGAAGGGGCGCCGCTTTCTCCAACGGAGAAGCGCACGGAGCTCTGGGCGGGCGGATACCGGCCTCTCGGGTTCGTCTGGAACGCGTGGGCCAAGGGCTATAAGCTCGGTGTGCAGGCGTCGTCGGATCATGTGTCGACGCACACCTCGTACGCCTGCGTGATCGCCGAGAATCCGTCGCGCGAAGGCCTGATGGATGCGATGCGCAAGCGCCACACCTACGCGGCGACGTCCAACATTCTGCTGGACTACCGGGTCAACGGCGCGCTTCAAGGCGATGAGATCACTTCGAAGACGCCGCCGGAGCTGACGGCGAAGATCACCGGCACGGGGCCGTTGAAGAAGGTGACTGTGGTGCGTGACAACGAATACATCTACTCGCAAACGCCGTCGGGCGAGTCGTACGACTTACGGTACCGTGAGAATTCGCCGCGGCCGGGTGTGCATTATTACTACGTGCGCGTGGAGCAGAAGGACGGGAACGTGGCCTGGTCGTCGCCGGTGTGGGTGAACTACCAGCCGTAGGGTTGGGCTTCACACAGAACCGCGACCGTGAAGGAGCGGCCCGTCATTTCTTCCTCGACAATACCTTCACATTGCCTGGTATTGTGAACAGGTTGTCCTTCAGATCCTGATCGATCACAACGCTCTCGGAAAAGATTTCGAAAATCTTTTCGCCGTCGCGCTGCCGCTGCATTTGAAACGGCCACATGACGCCGCCGCCAACGTCGCGGTATTTGGCAAACAACGTCACTTCCTCGTGCCGCCCATTCGTCTTGAGATCGCGGCGAATGGTGGTCTGCATCACCGGCAGCTTTGTCGTTTTGTGGAAGTGAACCGTAACTACGCGGTTGCCGGAATCGGTGATGTCGACCGTCTCGACCGGCTGATTGTCCACCACGTCGGTGCCGCGCCCCTCGAAAATCAGCCCCGGCTCGCCCAGCCGCATCCGAAAAATGTAGAGCACATTCCGCAGGGTGCTTTCTTTGAAACGCCCGAGCGCTTCGGCGTCGAATGGGCGCGCGCCTCGAAATGTCACCTCGAAGCCTCCGGTCTCGTTGAACAGCACGTAGCTGTCTTCGTTCTTGCCGAACGCCTGCCGCTCGCGCACGCCCATAAAACCGGAAACAGGCGGATCGGGCCGCGTCAGGTAACGTGTGTAGATTTTCGCGCGAGCCAGGCCCGCGAGCTGTTCGTTATAGAACGAGTACGCACGGCCGGCTTCGACGCGATCCTTCATCGCGAGAAATCGATTGCCCCCGAGCGCCGCGAGCGCATCGTTCACAATCCGCTTGCCGCGATCCTCGGAAGTTTCGCCGGACAGCCACAGGGGCGCCGCGCATATCAACCCGCATAGAGCCGCGATCGTTCTCATGGCCGTTTACTCAATTGCTCGGCTGTCGCGCCCGTGTTGACCGACAGCTCCAGAATCACTGCGTCCGCAAATTTGCGGCCGCCAGTGGTCACCGAAATCTGATGCGGCGCCTTGACGCCGCCCACCTCTTTGAAGTTGCTCCACGTTTCCTCGAGCGGACCCTGCGGACCCGCGTACGTTTCCTTTTGCGGCATGCCCGTCGCTTCATCGACGGTCAGCCGCGTGGAATTGCCGTCCTTGTCCGAGATCTCGAGCACGCCGGCGCCCGCATAATTCACGGTGCGATCCGGATTGCGATCGCTGAGCAGCAGCGTAAAGTAATTCCGGAAAATCTCGCCCTGCACCTGCTTGAGCTGCGCAGCCGGGAGCGGGCGGTCGCCTTGATTCGGAACAGCCATCCATCCCGTTTTGCCATCGCTGAACGAAGTGACTTTCCCAAACGGCAATTCCACCTCCTGGCGAAAAATGCCCGGTTGCGCCCATCGATTCACCTGCTTGATCTTGGTTCCGCCCATCGAAGCGTCCAGTTGCACCTCGGCGACCTGCATCGTGTCCTTGATGGCGGCGAGTTTCGCGGCGCCTCCCACAGCGTCCTGCACCTTCGCCAGCAGTTGCTTGCCTCGCGCGAGACTCGCGGCGTCAGCCTTCGCCACTTCCTTCTTTGGTTCCGGAATGGAAAGATCGATGTCGCTCACCGGGCGTCCCAGCGTTGAGAGAGGCTTGCCGAAATCTTTCGGATTGCCGACGGCGACGATCACGAAATCTTTCGGATTGAGCCGCTCGCGGGCCACCCGCAGCACGTCTGCCTTGGTCACCGCGGCGATCCCCTTCTGATACTGGAAGAGAAAATCTTTCGGGTAACCGTAATATTCGTAGCTCATGAGCCGGCCGAGCGTTTTCGCGCGCGTGTCGAAGTGGAAGACAAAGCTGTTCTGCACCGCGTCTTTCGACACGCGCAGTTCCTCGTCGCTGACTTCGCTATCGCGAATCCGTCCGGCTTCCTCTTCCACCAATTGGAGCGTCTCCACCGTCGAGAGCGATTCGGTGCTGCCCGAAATCTGGAAC
>JBOGMR010000420.1:0-5107 GCA_050746825.1 Bryobacteraceae bacterium
GGCGTCGACGTGGCATTGGCCATGCATGAAACCATGTTGACCGAATAGCTGCCGGGGTACTCGATCATCGTCATGTAGGTGTCCGGCACCTCGCGGTTCTTTTGCACGTAGACGCCGCCCACGCCTACCGCGCGGCTGGGGAAATCGAATCCGACCATGGTGCTCATCATGCCCAGGCGATGATAGAGAAGATCGCCCGCGTTGCCGGTCGAATAGTCCCAGTATTTTCTCCACCGGAAATAGCGCTCGGCGCCGTAGCGTCTCTTCGGCGCCGATCCGAGCCACATTTTCCAATCGAGATTTTCCGGCGTGACTTTCGCGTCGGGCCAGTGCTCGCTGCCGATGCCCGGGATCGGGTAGTCCCACATGCCTTCGCGCGTGTTGCGGTTGTAGCTGATGAGCCCCCACACCACCTTGCCCATTTTGCCGGCTTTGATGTAGTCGTTGATCTTCCAGTAGAGGCGCGTGGCGGGTCCGGAGCCGCCGACCTGCAAAATGCGTCCCGACTTGTTGACGAGGGCATTCAGCTTGGCAGCCTCGTCGATGGTACGCGTCATCGGCTTTTCGAGATACACGTCTTTACCGGCGAGCATTGCCTGAGTCGCCATGGGATGGTGCCAGTGGTCGGGCACGGCGAGCACGACGCCGTCGATGTCCGGCCGCGCCAGCACCTCGCGGTAATCGCGATACGGCTTCTCCGCGCCCGACTGCTCCATGCCGTACTTCAGCCGCGCCTCCCAGACGTCGCAGCAAGCGCCTATATTGAGGTCGTTCTTCGCCTGTTTGCGGTTCCTGAAGACGCGGACCAGCGACTGGAACTGCATGCCATTTCCGATGAACGCGATATTGATGCGGTCATTGGCGCCGATGATGCGGTTGGTTGCCTTCGGCGATGCCTTGGCGGCGGCCGCGTCGGCGCTGCCGGCGGCGAGCGTTGCGGTCAGGGCCGCGATACCCGCGTCGCGGGTCAGGAAATCGCGGCGGCTGGATTGGTCGTTTTTGTTGTTTGTGGGCATGGCGTTCCGAAGGACCTCAGGTTGAAATATATCATCGGAAGCGGGCTCGTTGCAGCGTTCCGTCGAAATCGTAATGGAGTGGTGGCGTCACGCACCGGATTGGGGGGCCAGCGCGCAGCGGTCCGTTCCGCGCCTGAGCCAACCGCCTGAAACATGATCAAAATGTGACGCCGGACCATTGCCAGAATCTGCTCTGCATGACGGCGGAATCGCCGGCTGCTGATCGAAAGCATCCGCCGCCACGATGTGGCTGGAGTGGAGTGCTGGCCGTCCGAGAGGCCATCGACGGGACCATTTGCGACCGGCTGAGCCTGTTGCGTTGAATTGAGCAGCCGCCTCAAGAAGCGGCGAAAGCTCCTGCCGGCGGGCGCCAAACGCATCAGTCCGACTGCTGCGCGAAGCATCGCAGGGCTGGCCTGAGCACTCAGCGGACGTATAATATGGCTGTGCCCAGCGCGGTTGAAATCGGGAGTTTGATCGATCGCGATCCGAACGTGCGGAGGGGACGCCCCAAGATCGCGGGCACCGGCGTCACGGTCATGAGGGTTGCGGGCTGGTACAAAATGGGACTCACTCCCGAAGAGATCGCGTCTCAGTACGGTCATATCAATCTCGCCCAAGTCCACGCCGCATTGGCGTATTATCATGCGAATCCTGAGGAGATCGAAGCCGACCTCGCCGCTGAAGAAGCCTTTGCGAGGCTGCTGGATCGCGAGTCCTCGCCTCCCCCTGACCGGTGAGCCGGATTCGACTTTACTTTGACGAGGATTCCATGGAGCGCGGTCTGGTCACTGCCTTGCGCGCCCGTCACGTGGACGTCTTAACCGCTCTCGACGCGCGGTTGGTCTCAAGAAGCGATGAAGACCACCTTCGCTGGGCGACCCACGAAGAGCGTGCACTATACAGTTTCAATGCGGCCGATTACTGCTCCCTCCATAAACGCTTGCGAGCGGACAGAAGCACGCTGGAATCACCTTGGCGCCGCAGCAGCGTTACTCAGTCGGCGAGCAACTGCGTCGGTATCTGTCAAGCTGGCCTTCGACGCTCGAATAAACTACCGCAACAGCTTCTCCACAAACCGGTCATCCGGCTCTTCAAACGATCGGTACAAGAACCCGTCCAGATTCGGCGCGACTGCTCCCATCCAGTCGGTAGGATCGCTCCAGATCACTTCGCGCGGCGCCACAGCCTTCCGCATGTCTTCCAAATCCCACTTCAGGGCAAAGCCCGGAATCGCGGCGTCGTGCAGGTTCCGGTGTACCGGCATATCCATGGCGGCGCGCAGGCTATGCGGCGTTTTATCCAGCCAGACTCGCCCGATTCGAGGATCGAGCGACGCCGCCATCAGCAGCCACACGCCCGCCACGTCGCGCGCGGCGCCGCGAATCCGCGACGCGTCCACGTCCGCGCGCGCGGCGAGCAGGTCGACGCCGCGCACCACGTCGGCCGCTCGCATTGCCGCCAGGTTCTTGCCGATCAGCCAGGCGCGGATGTTCGTCACCGAGTCCCCGGCAATCCGCGGCGCATTGGAGTTCTGCCGTGGCGGACCGCTACGCGGCGCGATCGACAGCACCACATTCCCCGCCTTCGCCAGACGCGCCGTCTGCGCGGCATTCCCGTTTACCAGCAGCACCGCCGGCTTGCGTCCCGCACCCGCGGGCGCCGCCAGCGTCCCTTGGATCTCGAGGCCCGGCTCGGTTTCAACCGCGATCTTCTGGATTCGATACTCCGCGGCCGGCGTCTCTTCGAGCACCCGTGTCGCGGGCGCGCGCCTCTCGCCCAACGGCGTCCACTTCCGCAGTTCCGCGAGCATGTCCTCCACGGCGCCCGTTGACATCCGCCGGCGGAACCCATCCGCGATGACTTCGTACGCCTCGCGGCCGTCCACTTGTCCGCCTTCCGTCGCATAGAGCTTGTGAGCCGGCAGCGCCTCGATGGGCTCATCCCGCGAATCGCCCTTGCCGCCCAGCCAGCGAATCATCCAATCGTAAATCCGCTCGCGCACTTCGCGCGGCGTGCCGTGCCCGCCCGGTCCTACCGCCCATGCGATCTTGTCTTCCGCGCCGTACACGCGATACCACCGCCGCGCCTCCTCGTACACCGCGCGCGCGCCGTCGATCGGAAAGAAATCGCCCGACGTCGACACGATCAGGTACGGCTTCGGCGCGAACATTTCGACATAATCAGCCAGGTCCAGCCCCGACGAAATGAACCCCTGCACCGATTGTTCCGCATCGCCGGTCGGGCCCGAGAACAGCAGCCGGAACGTGTTCATGTAGCAAGCCGGCGCTGAAACTTTGATGCGCGGATCGAGCGCCGAAATATACGTCGTCACCGTGCCTCCGCCCGAGCAGCCTGTGCAGCCGATGCGATCGCCGTCTACGTCCCGCCGGCTCACCAGGTAGTCGAGCGCGCGCTTGGCGTCCCAGATACGGTACCGTGCAAAGGCCTCGCCCGCGAGCACACTCTGCGCGCCGGTCAGATTGTGCTGATCGGTCGAGCCGGCGGCCAGCGACGCGCGCATCCGCTTGTCGTAGGCCTGCAGCCGCTCCCCCTGACCCAGCGGGTCGAACGCCAGCACCACGAATCCCTTCATCGCCAGGTTCGCCGAAATCTGCTGCCCCGCGGCTTTCCCCTCCATCCAGTGCCCCATCGGCATCAGCACGCCCGGATAGCGCCCCGGCTCTTTCGGAAGGTACACGTTGCCCGTGATGTACATCTTCGGAAGGCTTTCGAAGATCACCTTCTCGATGCGATACCGCGACAGCTCGATCGTTCCGGTGACGCGCGCATTCAGCGGCCCGTCGTAATCCGGCAGTCCGCCGATCAGCTCGAGAATCTTCGCACGCGCCCATTTCTGGCGCGTCTGCGCGCCGGCCACCGTCCGCACCTTGGCCACCTCAGCCTCGCGCTTCGCGAGTTGCTGCTGCGCGACCTTGTCCATCCACTCCAGCAGCGTGTCCGCACGCAGCAAGGCCGGTACAACCAACGCCAAACTGAGCAGTCTCATTGCGCCCATCCTTCCGATTCTGCCTTCATCTGTGGCCATCATATCCGTTCCAGTATGCCCGGATCTCGAACGCGGCGACAAGACGCACGCAAGAATCAGGAGCCAGTCGGCCCTATGGCTGGCTTCTGGCTTCCGGCTCCTGGCTTTTTCCCATTATCTGTTCCAGCATGTCCGGAATCTCAAACACCGCCCGATTATCCATCGCCTCCGCGCGGGCTCGAAAACGTGCGTAGGTCTCGGGGCGCAACAACTCGCGCACCGCCTCATCTACCCTGCGGAAGTTCGGCAACACCAGTCCCACGTCGTTTTCCAGAATCCACTCCGCGTTGTATCGCTCCTGCGTCAGCGTCCAAGCGTTCCTCTCCACGATCACCGGCAGCTTCATGCGCAGCGCCTCGCTGATGCTCCCCGGACCCGGCTTTCCGATGAAAAAGCCGGCGAGGTGCATGTAGTAAGGAATTTCCCGCGTGAACCCTTCGACGAACGCCGGCTTCGATCGCCGGCGTCCCCTCAGCGCCGCTTCCAGTTTCTCGTTCTTGCCGCAGATCAGGATCAACTGTACGTTATCGAGGGTGCGGGCGATCTCGAGCATCACCTTCGACCCCTGCCCGCCGAACAGCACCAGGCCCGTAGGCTCGGCCGGATCGAACCCCAGCCGCCGAAGCTCGGCGTCGCGGTCGACGTTGACCGGCTCGTAGAAGCGCGGGCTCAAAATCATCCCTGACGTCCGGAAAATCCGGCGTTCTTCGTGACCCAGCGCGCGCGCCTGTTCCACCGCTTTCGCGGAACCGCAAACCAGATACTGCCGCTGCCGCTCGATCCAGAAGTGCGGAGGATGATCCGCGATGTCGGTCAGAATCGTAACGTATGGGGTCTGGGGCCGCGCCGCCCCGAGGCTCTCCCGGACCGCGCGATTCAGGTTCGGTACCAGCGACACCGCCAGATCCGTCTTCCGCCCCCGCCAGAACCTCTCAAGCAGCTTCACCGCGGCGGGACGGCGCCACTCGATAATCCTCTGCATGAATCGAGTGAGCGGCTCGGATCCCAGGGTCCAGCCTTTCTTCAGCATCAGGTTGTACAG
>JBOGMR010000421.1:0-3135 GCA_050746825.1 Bryobacteraceae bacterium
AATGGGCATTTATCGATAAATCGGGCGAATATCTTGTTCAACCGCAATTTGAACAGACGATTTTTCCGTGCGAATCGATGTAGCCCCATTAGCCGCTGACCTTTACGCCGGCCAGACCTCCGAAAAGTGGCCGCGGCCCAAACCGGGGTTCGTCAACAGGGTCCAGCGCGAACCCGCGACCCGATGAGACAAGCACTATGCACACGGATTCACAAACTGGCATCCAGGGACTGCTCACGTCGATAATCGGGTTCACCAACGCGGTGACCGTCTTCAGCCTTCAGCAGTTTCAGGACGCACTCCACCTGATGACGGACGCGGTCAAAGGACCTGTCGACGGCCTCGGCGCGGCCGCGGTTCATCGAATGCAGAGTCGAGCGCTTCGAATCATCCACCTGGTGAGAGAGGGAGGTGGAGATCGAGTCCTGCGTGTTGCGGGCGCGAGAGCGGCCAAGTCGGAAGACAATGGCGGAATGAGAGCCAGCGCCAAACAGCGCGAAGCCGGTTTGTCGGACGAGGTGCTGACGGGCCGGAAGAAATGGCCGTTCAGAGACGGGGCAGGCGGATGCTTTAGCGTCAGAGGTACAATTTCAATGCGACCTGAGCGACGCGGGCGTCGCGCGTGCCCGTAATCACCGCGAAACTGTTGATCAGCGGATTTACACCTGCGGCTGTGGTGTTCAACGTTGCACCAACCCTCGTAAAACTCGGGTGATTGAAGGCATTGAAGAACTCGCCGCGAAACTGCAGGCGATTGCCCTCGCCAATCACGAACGATTTGAAGATCGCCAGGTCCCATTTGTTCACGCCGGGGAAACGCAGAGTGTTGCGGCCCATGTTGCCGAACGTGCCTGTACGTGGACGTGCGAAGGCATCGCGATTGAACCACTGCTCAACGGTCTTAGGGCCATCGGTGTCCGCAATCACATCGGGCCGCTGATTCTGCACGGCGCCGATCTGCGCGACGTCCGAGCTCATCACCGCATCGAAAGGACGGCCGGTCCAGAAGCGGACAATTCCGGAGAGCTGCCATCCGCGGAAGATAGCCGAGCGCCTCGGTCCCGGCAGTGTGTAGATGAAGTTGCCGGTGAACACGTGCTCGCGATCGAAGTTCGAAACACCGCGCTCCGCTCTGGTGTCGCCCTTGTTCGGCGGCACGTCGCCGGCATCACGATCGCTCGAACCATCGTCGATGGATTTCGACCACGTGTAGGCGAATCCACCTGTGAGGCGCCTCGCGAATCGCACGCGGTGGCCGATCTGCAGCGAGTGATAGACACTGCCGCCTGAACTCCGCCGTTCCGTAATCGCACCGTAGCCGGCATAGGGGCGTATGAAGTTGATGTTCGTGCCCGTGGTCAGCGTGCCCGGCTCGGCGTCGTTCAGATTGACCGGACGCAGAAGCCGCAGCCCGCGCGAGCCGACCCACGCCACGTTGAGAAACTGGCCCTTGGTCACCTCGCGTTCAACGCCCAAGCTGAATTGATGTACTGTTGGCGCCTTCATTGTCACGCCCAGCGTGGTTAGCGCCGGAGCCGAGGAGGCCGCCTCGGCGCCGCCCAGCGAGGCGTAGGAGGGCAGGTTCAGCGTGACAGTACGGCCGAACGGAGGGTTGTTGAACGCATTGTTGATGTAGCTGCCGATGAGCGGGCGCGTGTAATACAGTCCGTACCCGCCCCGCACCGATGTCTTGGCGTCTTTGGCCGCCCAGGCGAATCCGAACCGCGGCGAGAACAATCCGTGCATGTCGTTGGCGATGCCTTTGCCATAAGGTGAATTCTTCCCCGCCAGGACGATGCCGTTCAGCAGATCGCCTGTGTTCGGTGTCAGCGAGCCATTGGATCGCACCACTACCGGCGCTTTGCTGCGGTCATAGAGCGCGGGGATGAAGTTGGTGGCGACGCCGTTAACGTCCCAGGGGTTGAAGTAGCTTGTGTAGCGTAGTCCCATGCTGAGGTTTAGCCGCTTGAACATGCGGAACTCGTCGAGTATGTATCCTTCGAAGGCGCCGAACCGGACATCGGATACGACCGGCCGCTCCACCTCGGTGTACGAGTTCGGCAGGCCGAGCAGAAAGTTCGCAATGGGATTGCGCGAGAAATTCGTGGTGAACGTGAACGTTCCGCCCGTGTTCACATTGCTCGGCTGTTCCAGGTTGCCGCCGAAGGAATAGTATGCGCCGAACTTCAGCATGTGACGCTCAAACGTCTTCGCGAGGTTGTCGCTGAATTCGAGATTGAACAGTTCCTTGTGAGCCACGCGATACGGTGCAATCGCAGCATAGCCCGAACCGAGCGTGATTCCGGGAATCACGTCGCCGTCGTTCTCCGGGAACAGTTCCGGCAACGTAAGGCCGAGCGCCCTGCGATTCGCGTTCTCCGACGCGGGACGGAAGTCGGTGATACGCCGGCCCAGCGTAAATTGGAACTGCGAGATGAACGTGGGAGCGATCAGGTGCGTCCCGTTGACGACCAGGTTGCGCCCGGGCCGGATTCCGTCGGTGACCGCGAGTCCGGGAAAGCCCGTAGTGACGGCTGTGAGCGACGTACCGCCGTAGGGATTCCACAGCGTCAGTGTGTCCTGGGTGTAGCGCCCGTAAACGCTCAGCCGGTCGTTGAAGATGTGATCGATGCGGACGCTCTCCGAACGCCAGTTTTGTCGCGAGGCTGCGGCGGACGTGTAGTTGATCGCGCCAGGGCCGGCGAAATTCGGAGCGGGATACAGCGCAATCAGCTTTCGTGAGTTGGGATCGATGCGTGATGCTGGAATCTTTCCGTCCGGAAAGCCGATCCCGGTTGTGGGATCAATCACCGGATCGTCACTCGTTCCGAAGGCGTCGTCCCGTCCAGCCCCGAGCCCGCTGAAGTCGCCTGTACGCTCGGCCAGCCCGGGCACAGTGATGTTCTCGGCTTCGCCTTTGGTTACGATGCGGTTGAACTCCTGCGCGAAAAAGAAGAAGGTTCTGGTCCGCGCCTTGTTGTAGCCGGGCAACGATACCGGACCGCCTACGTTGTAGCCGAAGTTGTTCAACTTGAGAGGCAATACCTGGTGCGAAAAGTAATCGCTGGCGTCGAAGGCGTCGTTCCGCAGGAAATGGAACAAGTTGAGGTGGAAATTCTTGGTTCCCCCCTTGGT
>JBOGMR010000422.1:0-4818 GCA_050746825.1 Bryobacteraceae bacterium
TTGTAAGGCTGCTCCGCGAGACTGGAGTAGTTGTGTCGCATTTTGTCGTATGATGTCGTTGTCTGTGGTTCGAGGCAGGCGTCGATGGCCGATGCGAGGCAGAGGCGGAAAGAATCACTGGCCAACAGGCGGCTCCATTCCTGGAAGGAGATTGCCGCATATTTTGACCGCACTGTGAGAACGGTGCAGCGGTGGGAAGCGACCGAAGACCTGCCTGTACAACGGCATCAACACGAGCGAGGGGATAGCATCTTCGCCTACACCAATGAACTTGACACCTGGGCTGAGCAGCGTCGTCGAACACGCCTCTGCCCGGACGACAAGTCATCGACAGCCAGACCGGTAAAAATTGCGGTCCTGCCGTTCCATACGTCAGGCGGCGACGACTGCGATTATCTTGGAGCCGGCATTGCCGAATCCCTAATCAGCCGTTTCACGCGGATCAGGCGTCTTCAGGTCGTATCTGCGGAATCTGTTCTGCGGCTGCATTATGAGGGTTTGGGGCCCTCCGAAACCGCTCGGAGGCTCGATGTGAATTACGTGATCGATGGAAGTATCCGACGCGCGGGAGACCATGTTCACGTGCGGGCGGCGTTGCTGCGGTCTGCCGATTCGGTCTATGTCTGGTCCGATCACTATGAAGCGCCGATCGGGGATATTCTCGCGATGGAGCAGCGAATCGCCGAAAACGTGGCGCAGGAGACTTGTGTTGCACTAAGCCCGGCGCTCTCCAGAACGTCAATCCCAGAGGCCTACCAAGCATTCCTCAAGGGCCGGCACGCCACGCGCCAGTTCAGCTATTTCCGGCAGCAAGTCTATTCCTTGGAGGCACAGGCATTCCTCGCGCGTGCGCTCGAACTCGACCCGGCGTGTGCAGAGGCCCTGGCCGAGATGGGCTACCTGGAGTACCTGCGGTGGGAGGTTTCTGGAGATGGGGGATTGCTGGACCGAAGCGACGTTGCACTGCGCAGAAGTCTGGAGCTCGATCCGGGCAACCCGGATGCACACTACACCGCCGGCAGGAACGCGATCATAGCTTTGGACTCGAACCGCGCCCTCGAGCATGCGAGGCTCGCACTAATATATGCCCCGCATGCATGCCGTTCCAATCTGCTGCTCGGCGGCGCTCTTTGGGCGAAGGGTCTCTGGGAAGACGCGGAGCGGGCGTCGCGGAGAGCGATAACGGCGGATCCACTCAATCTCTGTTGTTACACGGACAATGCGAACGTTTTGGCGCTTCTCGGGCGGCACAAGGAAGCCATAGCGAGAGCCGAGGAAGCTTTGCACGTGGAACCGGACGCGGGGGCGGCGCTGAGCACGCTCGCGGGGGCGTACATCCTGCGCGGCGATCTCGAGAGCGCTTCGCGTGTATTTCGCTCAGCCTACGAAGAATCGGCGCCCGGGGAGCAGGACATCCTTGAAATCGGGCTTGGGTTCCTCAGCGCTGCGGCCGGCGAAATGGAGCAGGCTCGGCGGGTTCGGGATCGGTATTCGAGGAATCCCGTTGCTCTCTCGCTGTTCGCCGTGCACCTCTATGTTTTTCTTTGTTCGCTCTGTGGAGAGGCGGAGGAAGCAGCGAAGCTCATCGGCTGCCATCCTTATCTAGGGAATTATCGCTCACTAATTTCCCTGTGGCCGTTATGGCCGCTGCGACGCTGTCATTTCTTCCAGAGGCTCCTCGAGGAGCGCTATGATTGGTGGCGACGCGATATTTCAGCGATCGGGCCACAGCTTTGGCGCAGGCCGCCATGCCTGTCCGACCCGAATCAGTTTCTGAAGTCGACCTTGAGGTTTCCCGGAGCAGTCGAAAGCGCCAGACTTGAACGCGGCGCCATGATCGAGCTACGGTGATATCACCTTCATCAGCCCCCGTAGTCACTCAGCCCGGCCTCGCCAGATCAGCGTAGTCGCACACGACGCCCATCGCGGGTCGATCCGGATTGAGCGCTTTCCTGACAGTCTCCCGCGGGTCATCGAGGAGACACTCCGAAGGTGCAGGCGCAGGCGGTCTGGGGTCGGGCCATCTCGCGGATGCGAGCTAAGCCTGGAAGACCGTCACGACTCCAATGAGCGCGCCGGCTGGCAACTTGGTGCCGTGCTAAAATTTGGCGGTGACGCCCAAGTGCGCGAACGCGGCCAACTTTGACGAGCCGACTGCCGACAGCATGGTTTTGTGTTCGGCGGACCCTGCTGGCGCGCCGCGCGTCGTCACTTGTTGTCACTCTGCGCCCGTAAGTCTATGAGGAATTGGTAGCGCTAACGGGAATCGAAACCGAATCGCGCTCTCCGATGTGGTCCGATCTAGCCGTAACTAGCTGATTCTGCGTGGATGCAGGTATGCCTCTTCGGCCAGCTGACCCCCACGGAACGTAACGGTGTGAGCAATGTGTGAGCAAAGGATTCTGTTCACCAGCAGTACAATCTAACCTGAAAATGTTTCGCTGGGGGATTATGATGGTAGAAACTCTATGAGCGGCACAAAGACGGATGATCTCGACGCCGTGCGCGCTGTCGTCGACGCGATCAAAGATTTCAAGTCGGACGAACAGCAGCGCATTATCCGGTGGGTCGCTGAAAAACTGGGCATGCCCCAACCTTATGCGGCTTCCGTTCACGCACATGGCGCGACTCCGGCCGCGCCGCCGGTTACGCCCACAACACCCGCGCCCGCAGCGCCGCCGGCCGGCGGGGCAGCCACTGCCCCGGATATCAAGTCTTTCGTGGCCGAAAAGAACCCACGCAGCGATGTGCAATTCGCCGCGACCGTAGCCTACTATTACCGCTTCGAAGCGCCGCAGGCTGAGCGTAAGGACGCTATCAACAAGGACGATTTGCAGGAGGCCGCGCGCAAAGCGGGTAGGGACCGCTTCAAATACCCGTTGCAGACCCTCCACAACGCCCACACGCTCGGGCTTCTCGACAAGGGAGCAGAAAAGGCCACGTTTTCGATCAACTCCGTGGGCGAGAACCTTGTCGCCATGACACTGCCCGGCGATGGCCCGGCCAAGAACAGCAAACCCCACAAGAAGAAAGCTGCGAAAAAAGCGGCCAAGAAGAAGGCCCCCGCGAAAGCTAAAAAGGGATGACGGATGACGGACGGTCAACGGGCCATCGACACGGCAACCGCGGAAGCCGACCGACTGCAAAAGGCCCTGAAGCAGGAGGGCAGCGCGCAGGTCCGCGCTGACGACGAGCGGCAGGTTATCAAGGCCACGGGCCTGTCATGGTTCAATAATCATCGCGGCATCATCGCACAGGCTCTTGGCGACGACCAACTCAAGGCGCTTGACGATGATTATCGCGCCCTGATCGCCGCGAGCGCGCGTGTGATTTTGCGCACGAGGTATCAGGTGCTGCTGAAGCAGATTAAGAAACGCCTCGCGCAACTGCAGGCCGACCATGTGATAGCGCTGTCAACGCCGCCTGCTTCGCCGCCAGCCGCCACGGCGGACACGCCGCCGACCTTCGCGCCGCTCATTGCCGATCCGAGGATGCAGGCCATCCTTGTGAAGCGATGGCAGGAGTGTGTTATTTGCGTCAAATCCGGCGCACCGCTCGCCGCGACCGTAATGATGGGCGGCATCCTCGAAGGTCTGTTACTGGCGAAGATCAATAATTTGACCGACAAAACGCCGGTATTCACCGCCGCGTCCGCACCGAAGGACCTCAAGACCGGAAAGACGCTTCAATTGAAGGAATGGGGTCTCAAGAACTACATCGACGTGGCCCATGAACTGAATTGGATCACGAAAACGACCAAGGACATTGGCGAAGTCGTCCGCGACTATAGGAACTACATTCACCCACAGAAGGAACTCTCTCACGGCATCAATCTGATGCTGGGGGATGCGCAGATGCTGTGGGAAGTGGCAAAGAGCATGACGGTTCAGATATTGAAACCTTGACGAAAAACGCCAGCACTAACGTGATGTGCCGAATATACTGTTATACGAACACGCGAGGACAAGACCCGCCAGGCGATGCTTGCGGCTTTGGTTCGTTCGAACCTTCGCAGGTCAAGCCTGATAGGGGCCTGGACGCATCGACGGTGCGAGATCTGGAGACTCGCATCTGACTCATATGTGGGTTTACGTAAAGGATTCGCTGCGTCACCGAGTTGAGCTTCCACCAACACTAGGGCTCGCTCTCGATTACTGGCTCCACCTGCACTCCGAAGATGTCTATCCTTACTGGGGCGCGCGTCCGCTTGGCTTCCGTTCCACTGTCCGTGCGGTGACAGAAAGCAACGGGGCACACGACTCGGCGTTGCGGCGCCAGCTGAGGCATGAATTGGCAGCATTCCTACGAGGGGACGAATACTTTGGAGAGATTACTCCACCCGCAGTTGAAATTGAGGCAAATGGTTCTCCTTGGAGTGACGCTTGGCTTAAATGGGGCCAAGCCGCGTTACACCGGGCAGATTCCGGATGCACAGTGGACAAACTCATCTCGTTGTTTGCCGAGGCAGCCACGAAGTCGGACTATCGACGAAGCTGCTATCTAGCCCGTCGCCTTTCGACGGAGCTGAGCGACTCGGGATGGTCTGTGCGCCAGCGGTTCGTGCGGATGAAGATGGCATTGTGTGACTCTGGTGCGTTCAAAGGTGTAGAGGTAGATGCTGAGGGTATTAGATCTGTCATACTTTCGGTCTTCAAACGGCCTTCACCGCGAATACACAATGTAACGGTATCGTTTGCGCCTGTAACTGTGCCGCAGTCCTTTCCGGGACGGTTCGCTCTCCTGCCTGGTTTGCCGGTCTTTCTTACGGAACCTGTGGACGAGGCGACAATCAAAATCGTCGGCGCATCCAAATCGCTT
>JBOGMR010000423.1:0-4836 GCA_050746825.1 Bryobacteraceae bacterium
GCACATCTTCACGGTGACGAATCGGGCTCCGTAGATCGTCGCCACAATCGGTTTGGAGCCAGATCGCGTTGCTGCGGAACGCCGCAGCCTGAATCAGCCCCCTGATGAGCTGGGCGGCGACAGCCGCCGATCGTGCTCGAAACGCTCCAGGAGGTCTGCTTACAGCGTGGTTGGAATCTGTTAGCCGCGCATGTGCGGAGCAAGTGCATGTGATCGTAGAAGCGGAAGTTCGGCCCGAGAAGGGGATGAATGATTTCAAGGCGTATGCCAGCCGAGCTTTGAACCGGCTCGAAGGCGATGAACGAGGCCGGAGGCGAAGGGCACGTCACGGAAGCACGCGATGGCTGTGGAAGGATCAGGATGTTGGTGAGGCGATCCGCTATGTGGTCGCGGAGCAAGGCTTGCCGTGAAGCGCGCCAACCGCTCGCTCACGCTCGCGGCTCAGTTACAGGTCGCGCCTCGGACCGATCCGGCCGTGCGACCACTCTTATGTCGCGCACCTATGCCTGCCCGGCTCGGCGATTACCGCATCCCGCCGGGCACAGGCCGGAACGATGTTACAATCGCCTGTATAGGCTCGTACACAAGTTTACTTGTAGGACTGCCAGTTTCCACGTCCACCAGGATACATATGATCTTCCGAGCCCGGTTCCTTTCGTGCTTCGCCGTTCTCATCGGTAGCTGCTCGCTGGTGCATCCGCAATCGCTGACTCTGAATCCTTCGCCCGTGGCATTTCGCATGGTGCATGGGGGACCGGTCTCGTCCCTGCAGAGGATTACGATCACCTCTTCCACATCAACTGCACAAAACTGGACCGCAACGGTTCCGGCAGACACGCCCTGGATCGTGTTGAGCGCCACCAAGGGAACGACGCCGGCGACGGTCACGATCGAGCTGGTGGGCTGGCGGGCCCAAGGACAAGTCCCGGGTACCTATAACAGCCGCGTCGCGTTCCAGGCCGACGGTGGAATATCGTCGGGTCTGGAAGTGAACTGGACGGTCGTGCCGCGCCTGCCTGCTCCCAAATTCAGCGCCCTGAGCGGACCGGCCGGATGCACGCAGCCACAGGGATATGAAGACACGGCACTGTGCCAGGTGCCCGATGAGAAACCGCCGGGCTCGTTCACGCCGCCCGGCCGGGGACGGTCCTACCTCGATCCCAATTTCGGAAGTCAGGTCACAGTACTGACCGACACGCCCTACGTTCACATGTATTCGACGCCGTCACCGGTGAGCGCGACAGGCAAGTACGTGATGGCCTTCAACAATATGGGCTCCGGCTTCGACATTGTCACATCGGTAGGAAAAACGCGCCGGGGCCAGGTGGATGCGAACGCCTCGGTGATGTGGGATGCCAACGACGACGAAACGTATTACTACCTGGCCGAATCCACGATCCGCAAAGGCAACGCTCGGAACGGCCGCTCCTCGGTTCTGCTCGACTATTCGAGGACACACGGCTTCAACCTGATCCGTAACGGCGGTACGGGCGACATTACCAAGGACAACTGGCTGGGCTTCTGGGCGCCAAACCAGCAGCGCGTCTGCGCATTGGACATCGGGCGGCAAGCCACCTACTGCGCTCCGCTTCCGCAGGACAACCTGGGTCCTTTGCGCGTCGACTATATCCTCCTCACCAAGGGCATCGACTCGCGCACCGGCAAACGCTACGTGCTCCTGATGGCCGATCCGATGCTGGCGGTCTACTCGATCAACGTCGCGGCCGGCAGGCTGGACCTGGAGTTCCGCGGTCCGGAGAATCCGGAAGGCAGCGGGAACCACGACAACATTTGCGATCCCGGTGAGAGCTGCCTGCCATCGCCTCACGCCGACACGATGGAAGACGCGAGCGGAGTCCAGTATCTGGTTGCGACCAACGATACCCAGTCGCCGTGCGAGCGGGCTGTCGTCACCTACGAGATCGGGAAGGGCGTTCTCATGCGCCAGCCGGTAGAGATCGGCGGCGGCAAGAAGAGAATCTTTACGCTGTTTCTCTGCGGCGCGGCCTGGACCGGCGATCACATCGGCTGCGCGCGGTCTGCGCCCATGTGCGCGGTCTCGACGGAACATCTCAACCCCCGCAATCCGGCCGATGCGACTCCCATCCAGCGAACACCGCACATCTCACAGATCTTCGTCATGCGCGGCAACGGCGACGAAGTGCGGCTGCTCGCGCAAACGCGATCCGTGAAGTTCACCAGCGAAGACTCCGGCGGTTACTGGAGCAGTACGCGGGCGAGCCTGTCGCATGACGGCAGTTTCGTCATCGCCGACACGAACTTCGGAACACCCAACGCGCACCGGGTGGTGCGCATCGATACCGGTCTGGCCAAGCCGAAAATCGCCTCGGGCGGATTGCTGAACGCGGCGAGTCTGGAGCCGCGCGTCGCGCCCGGCGCATTGGCCGTATTGCAAGGCTCGGCGCTGGCGAATTGCACCGCGACGCCTGAGTCTTCGGCGCTGCCCGAGACGCTGTGCGGGTCGCGGGTAACGATCAACGACCGGCCCGCGCGGTTGCTTTTCAGCAGTCCGGACCAGGTGAATTTGCTGGTGCCGCGAGCACTCGATCCGAGAGATGGAATCCGCGTGGTGTTGGCAAGGGCCGGCATCGAAGACACCGACTCGGTCAGCGTGCCCGCGGCCAACGTGGCCGAAGCCGCACCCGCGATTTTTTTCTACAGCCTGGAGGGCGAAGAAGCGCCACGCGCCGTGATTCAGAATGGCGACGGCACCGTCAACGGACCAGCGACTCCGTCAGCGGGACTCCGCCCGGGCCGGCTCGGTGAGGTGCAGGTGCTTTACGCGAATGCGCTCGGGCCGCTGGATCAGGCTCTGAGCGACAGCGATCCGTCACCGCTCGAGCCGTTGGCACGCACGCAGAAGCCGGCCGAGGTCTACGTGAACGACACGCCGCAGACTGTTCTGTTCTCGGGGCTGACTCCCGGGCTGACCGGACTGTTCCAGGTGAACTTCATTCTGAACTCGGCAACTCCGATTCGGGGAAATGGCGAAGACCGTGTGTGGGTAAGCATGGGCGGCGTCGACAGCCCGCGCCTGATACTGTCGATCGCAGCCGGTGAAGGCAGCGGCGAACCCTCGGAGAACACGGAAAACTAACGTTACGCCAAGCACGAAGCCGCGGCTACTGAATCACGGGTAGCGAGAGAGTCTCTTTTTCGGCAACCGTGCAGCGGCGTTCGAGGCAGCAGCCGCTTTCCCACCATCGAGGGCGGTTTTCCCAAATCTGCCGGATGGGCGTAGTCTTTACATTGCCAACCGGCTTTTGGCCGTAGCAGGTAGTGACATCGCCCGTCGCCTGGAACTGCAGGGTGGTCAGGGCGGCGCACAGCGGCTTGTGTTCGTGAGCACTGTGAGATTGCGTGCTGACCCGCAGCGAGTCGGGATTGCGGAAGTACGGGACCATCGACTCCAATTGTCCGAAGCTGTTGGCGATGGGCAGACCCTTGCGCTTGAGCGCGATCAGATCACGGACGACCGCGACCGCACGCTCCGTGTCGCGCGGCCAGTTATCGCTGCTCTCAAACCACCGCGAGTCTTCCGGCGTGTTGTAGTTCTGTTCGATGGCCTGGTAGAACACCTCGAAGCCCTCGCGCTGCGCGAATCGAGCCACCTCGGTGACCTCTTCGAGATTGTGAGACATCACCACCGTCTTCAGGCGGATGATCGAATCGATACCCTTTTCCTTACGCACACGCTGAAATGTTTGTAGCGTGGTCGAGGTCTTTTCCCAGAATTTTTCACGGCCGCGCACCTTCGTGTGCGTCTCGCCGATCGCGTCGAGCGACACGGTCAGGCGCCAGGGCCTGGCCATCGCCAGCTTCTCCATTTTGGACTGGTCGTCCCAATAACCATGCGTGAGGCACTCGAGGAAGATGCCCTGCTGAGAAGCGTGCGCTACCAGCTCGGGCGTGTACGGCCGCAGCATCGCTTCGCCGCCGCTGAAAGCCACGTGTACCGGCCCCAGCCAGCGGCGCAAGTCGGTGAGCACGGTTTTCCACTGGTCCGGCGTAGGCGAATCTTCCTTGCCGCGATTTTTCCAGATATCGCAGTGCACGCAGCGCGCATTACACAGTTCAGTAAGGAGAAATACGATCGAGGTAGGTCGGCAATGTGACGCAAAACGCCCCGCCGCCAGGGTCCGGAGGCGATAGTTCACACCATCGTAGGCGCGCTTATAGAGCCACTGGAGGGTCGAAGCCACTTAGCTCTAATGATAGCGGACGAAGCGGCAGCGAAGCAATGCTGCGAAAGTACTGGGAGTTGAGGTCATTTGTTGACCGACTTGTAGGCCGCGATGAACTTGTCCGTCAGGTCGCTGGCCGCTCGCTGGATGGCCGCCGCGAAGGCGCGCTCACCGGAAAGACCATCGCGCCGCAGCGCCCACGTCGGCGCGATCGTCTCGATCCTGGCGTCGCGCTTGAGCACCACCACCTGGTTAAGCGAAAGGGTCACGTTCCAACTGATTACCGGCGCGTCTTTGGGCTGGTTGGCGGCGATGTCGACGAACAGATAGGGCCGGCCAGGCGCTTTTGCCAGATCGGCCGGCGTCGTCAGAACGGGAATCTTGGAATTGCGGAGCCGCCGATCGATTTCGCGGCGCAGATCTTCGTCCTTCAGCCCTGCGCTCTGCATCAGAGGCGTGAGCGGCTCGATCGTAATCGTAACGCCGCTCAGGCCGCGCAGAGCGGCGCCACTCGGAGCGTCCTGAGGCCGGGCCGGAAATGCGAACGGAAGTGCCAGAACACAAAGTGCAGCGAGTGTTTTTGGATTCATGCGGAAATGCGGCCTGAGGCCGCTACCTGCCAGTGTATCGC
>JBOGMR010000424.1:0-2923 GCA_050746825.1 Bryobacteraceae bacterium
GCGGAGCAATCACGTGCCTGTGATCGTAGAAGCGGAAGTTGGGCCCGAGAAGGTGATGAATGATTTCAAGGCGTATGCCAGCCGAGCTTTGAACCGGCTCGAAGGCGATGAACGAGGCCGGAGGCGACGGGCGCGTCACGGAAGCACGCGATGGCTGTGGAAGGATCAGGATGTTCGTGAGGCGATCCGCTTTGTGCTCGAGGAGCATCTGGCGGTTTTCTTGGGGGACGTGCCGTGAGGCGCGCCAACCGCTCGCTCACGCTCGCGGCTCAGTTACAGGTCGCGCACCTACCGCAGGCGCAAGTGTTTCGTCTACCGCCGAGTCCTATTGCACAACCACACGTTGCTCTTCACCGAAGGACGCGAGTAACCGCTGTCGAGGAAATACCAGAAGACGTATCGGCCCGGCGTGGTGGGCGCCAGGAAGTTCCGGCTGGCGCCTGCCTGCGCCGTTACCCAATCCCAGGCCGGGCGCAAGAGGTTGTCGCGGTCAAACTTCGCGCCGAACAGAAAAACGCGCGAATCGAACCCAACACGAGGATAAGCTTACAACCACACCCTCGCCGCCGCCGATGACCAGCGTCATACAGAACCGCGACCGTGAGGGAGCGGCCGCCGAGATCGACACCTTCATCCAACCCGACAGCCCGCGCCACACGGGTTGATATACTGAGCTTTTCGCGTGATGCTCAAAACTTCCATCTGCACCGCGGCTCTTCTGGCCCTACCCGCGCTCGCTCAAGCCCAAGGCACACCCGCGGATTTTTTCGAGACGCGCATCCGGCCAATACTGGCGGCGAGTTGCGTCTCGTGCCATAACGCCAAGCTCAAAACAGGAAATCTCGATTTCACCAGCGGCGCCGCGTTTCAGAGTCTCGGTGAGAGCGGCCCGAGCCGGCTGCTCTCCGCAATCGCGTACTCCGGCAAGATCAAGATGCCGCCCACCGGCAAGCTGACGGATCAGGAAATCGCCGACGTCGCCGCGTGGGTGAAGGCAGGTGCGATTTGGCCGAGCACAACACTGGCTCCTGCCGCCGACCCGCGCGCCTGGTGGGCGTTCCAGCCGGTCAAAGATCACGCTCCGCCCGCGGGAAAGAACACTGCCGCAATCGACCGATTCATCCTCGCGCGCCTCGAAGCGAGCGGTCTCACTCCCGCGCGCCCGGCCTCTCGCCTCACGCTATTGCGCCGCGCAACATTCGATCTCACCGGTCTCCCGCCTACTCCCAAAGAAATCGGCGATTTTCTCGCCGACTTGTCGCCCGACGCCTTTGCCAAGGTGATCGACCGGCTCCTCGCCTCGCCTCGTTACGGCGAACGCTGGGGACGCCATTGGCTCGACGTCGCCCGCTACGCCGACTCCACCGGCGCCGACGAGGATATCCGCTATCCCTATGCCTACCGCTACCGCGACTACGTCATCGACGCGTTCAACAGCGACATGCCGTACAACCAGTTCGTCACCGAGCAGCTCGCCGGCGATCTGCTGCCCGCCCCCAATCCCGGCGAGGTGAACCGCCGGGGTATCATCGCCACCGGTTTCCTGCAGGTCGGTCTCAAACTACTCGCAGAACAAGACAAGCCGAAAATGGTTTACGACATGGTCGACGAGCAGCTTGACACCACCTCGCGCGCCTTCATGGGACTCACCGTGGCGTGCGCGCGCTGTCACGACCACAAGTTCGATCCGATCCCGACGCGCGACTACTACTCGCTCGCCGGCATCTTCGCTTCCACGAAGTCGTTGGCGAAAGTCGAAGGCACCGTCTCGGAGCTGTACTTTGCGCCGCTGGCGCCGGCCGATGTCTACAGCCAGTACGACGCACACCGCAAGCGGATCCGCAACAAGCAGAGAGAGATCGACCAGCTCGTCACCTCCGGGAGCAATCGCTACACCGCATCGCTCGGCCCGCGCCTCGCCGCCTACATGCTCGCGGCCTATGATTACGAGCACCGCCCCGAGGGAATGGATGGAGTGTGCGTCGAGGACTTCGCCCGCCCGCTGCAGCTTCAGCCTAAAGTCCTCGAGCGCTGGATCGAGTACCTGACGCCCAACGACGACGTGCAGCCGCACCTCGATCGCTGGCGCGCCGCAGCCAAGCAAGGCCGCGCTGCCGCTGCCGGCGCCGCCGCCGTCTACCAGAAAGAATTCGACCAGGCGTCTCTTGCGTGGGAGAAGAAGGTCGCCGATTGGAGCGCGAAGCTGGCCTTCGCGGTGGCCCGAACCGGGGACGTGCCCGCGGACGTTCCCGACAAGCCCGACATGGAAGCGGGCAAGAACCGCTTCTTCGCCACGGTCTCGAGCGGCAGCCGCGCGCCTTTCGCGCTGGCCGCTGCAGAACGCAAAGCACAATTCCCTGCCGAGGCCAATGAAAAGCTCGCGCGACTTGAAGCCGGCTTGGCCGCTCTCCGAAAGTCTGCGCCGCCCCAGCCCGACATGGCCTGCGGCGTGACCGAAGGCCCTGAGGTGCGCCAGCGCGTGTTCCTCCGCGGCAGCCCCGCCAGCCCCGGCGAAGAAGCGCCCAAACAGTTCCTCACCATCATCGCGGGCGATCGCCAGACCCCTGTCGCGAAAGGCAGCGGCCGGCTCGAGCTCGCGCGCTGGCTCACTGATCCGTCGCATCCGCTGACCGCGCGCGTCAAGGTGAATCGCATCTGGCAGTGGCATTTCGGCGAAGGTCTCGTCCGCACGCCCGGCAACTACGGACGCCTCGGTGAGACGCCCTCTCATCCGGAGTTGCTCGACTACCTCGCCAAGCGCTTCGTCGAGAGCGGCTGGTCGATCAAGAAAATGCACCGACTGATCATGCTGTCGAGCGCTTATCAGATGTCGAGCGAGATCACGCGCGAGCAGGCCGAAAAGGACCCGGCCAATCGCCTGCTCTCGCGCATGGACCGCCGCCGGCTCGACGTCGAGGAAGTC
>JBOGMR010000425.1:0-3501 GCA_050746825.1 Bryobacteraceae bacterium
GCGAGCTGTTCGAGCGTGCGGCGGCGTTCTGCAATCGCGAGGACACAGGCAAAGAGACTTCCGAGTGCAAATCCGTACGAAGCCCAGGACATGCTCGTCGCGAGAACCATCCCGTCGAACGTAGAGGCCGGGAGATGCGGATATGATCGCAACAGCCAGTACTTCTGCACGGTGCCGACGAGTGCACCGGCGAATGCCCAGACCGCGGCCCAGGTAAGGCCCATACCGATCATGCCGCGGATCCGACGGAGGAGCGTCTTCATCGAGTCCTTGACGATTTCTACAACCTGCTCAGGAACCCTCGGCGATCATCACGCGCAAGGCGGCGATCTGCCATTCACTGCCGCGCCGAACCAATACATAGGTCGCGCGGTCGCGTGCCGGCTCACCCACGGAAAACTCAGCTGTAGCATCCACTATCGCCACGTCTCGGCTAAGAAACCGCACAGACCGGACGTGAGCGTAATCCGGCGCTCCGCCGGGACGGGAGACCAGCCCTGCTGCCAGAACGCGCGAATCGCCGCCCGACCTGTTGTCCGGGGCTCCCGAGCAGTATGACATCGCCGTCCTCGGCAAACACTCGCGCCGCTGCGCCGTAGTCTCGAGCATCGAGGGCGGCGCGGGTAGCCTGGATCACTGCCCGAACCGCTTGCTCACCGCGACGACGACGCTTCGCATACGACCTCCTCGCAGTGGTGGAATCGAGGGCGAACAACATTCTAAAGCAACACCCGCTCCCAGGTGCTGCGAGCGGTCCGTGTGGTCACTGACGCCGTAATGCGAGGTAACTGCTTCTTGTCCTCCACTTCGAGGCTTGCTTCAAACAGAGTATGGACCGCGCCGCGTCTCCGCGCATCGAGCCGATACTGGATTTCTTTCAGCCGAAGCGTGCCGGAATGAGTGTAGGTTACGGTCGTGAGGAAAAGCTCGACGTCGGGTGCGGCGGCCTCGAACAGCTCTCGAATGAAAGCCTCAATGCCGAGGCGCTGGAACTCTTGATTCAGCTCCCGGGGCGCGTATCGAATACCTCGTGCGCTTTCATGGCCAGTGATGTTGCTCTGGCTATGGGCGCGCTCCCACCCTACAAGGCCGAGTTCAACGCCGCGAAAGAACTGATTTTCGAACCCCAACCGGCCAGGTGGTGCGCCGACCTTGCTCTGAATCACAATGCCTCCAAAGGCATCGCGCCAGGTACGCTCGCCAGTAGTTGGAAAGCTGCTCAAAGGTCACCTCCAGCGCGAGAAAGTGCATTTCATTTTACCGAATCCGCTTCGTGGATACGAGTATGGCTCCGGCTAATGCTTCGGACCCATACCGTGCGATTGCCGCCGACCCCTTGAGCACTTCGATGCTCTGGATACTATCCAACCACAAGCATCATGAGTGTAGCGCCACCGTTCGTCGCAGCTCGCCGTTTGCCCATCAATGAAACAGAACCCGTTCCAGCGCACATCCACAGTGGCGCGCGGCCGCTCGTCAGCCGAAGCCAGCTGAGGTGTCCTTGATGTGGCGCAGCTCACGTGGCGAGCGCGAGGCCGAGGACAATGAGGCTTCGGATTGCTCCTCCTCCTTGCAAATGTGGCGGTTGAAGACGGATCTGAATTCGGCCACGACCGGATTGTGATCGCTCAGCGCATTCCAGCGTGAACCGCGCACGACCCGGCAGGACACGAGCCGATCGAGCCAGCTCGAAGGTACGAAGATCCCATCGCAGTGATAGGGCGCCTGACGGTTCGCGCTCCAACGAAGCGTCTGCGCCAGTGGCCGGTTCGGGTGTGCCGCTTGCCAGCAGCTCACGAGACCAAACTCTTGCACCAGCCGGTCGAGGATCCCGCGCTCACCACGGGTCACCTTGAGTCGCTCGTGCGGCAGACGATAGCCGACGACGACATTGAAGTCGCCGCCGAGTATCACGTCGGCTCCCGCGCGCGCGAGCGCAATCCGATCGAGAATCTCGTGCATGGTTCGGATGTAGCCGCGTTCGCCAGCAGGAGCGTGAATGCTGAAGACGCGGAGCGGGCGTCCATTCGACCACTCCGTGCGCTGCACCTCACCGCCGACGACCCAGCCATCATAGCCGGCGACTGGAATAGCTGAAACCGGCCCGGACCTGGCAAAGAGAGCGCTGCCCCATCGGCGACCGACGACGGAATGCCACAGGAGCGCGTTCGAGGGATCCGGCCGAAATCTCTCGCCCGGGGAGTCTACAGGCGGGCGGCACTCCTGGGCGAGGACGAGCTCTGGGGCAAACGCTCGAACGACTCGCGACCAGTGCCCATTCCGCTTCCGGCTACCTCCGCTGAGGAAGTTGTAAGCCACGATGCGGATTCTCTGGTTATGGTTCTGCTCTGCCATGTGCACAGCTGCTGCCTGCTGGATGTTTCCGTACGCCGCGCGCGCTACGCAATTATCGCGGTGGCGCTTCATGCCAACCGCCCCATGCAGACTTACGGCGGCCCAACAGTCCGACAATCACGGGGTTCGTCCAGAGGAGCGTTTTCCAAAGTGGCCAGCTGTCGAAGCGCCGTGACGAAGGCACCACCCGCACATCGCGCAGGAAGACGGTGCGCTTGCCTTTCATTCGCACGAGTCGCTTCAGGCGCCAGTAAAAGTCCACATCCTCGCCCATGAAGAGCCGTTCTTCATAACCGCCGAGGGCTTCGAATGCGTAGCGACGACAGAATTGCGCTGCGCCCTGCGCCATGCCAAGGCCGAGTCCGAGCAATCGCCACAGCGCAAGATACAGGCGGAGCACCGCGCGCTTGGGCCGCGCGTCAGTGTCGAACGCCCCGCCAAAGCACGCAGGATCGGCGATGCACTCAGCCAACGTCACCGCAAACTCAGGTGGAAAAACGCTCGAGGGCCTCGCCGTAACGGCTCCCCGCAAACGACACCACGTCGTTATGGCCGCCTCCTTCCACCCATAGCGCTTGCTTGGGCTCCGCCGCGCGAGCGAAAAGGCGCTTACCATGGGACCACGGAACCACGTCATCCTTCGTGCCGTGCACGACCCAAAGCGGGCAGCGTACCTGACGCAGCCTGGTCAGATTGGGAAACCGGTCAAACGGGAGTAGAGGAACGCGGGTCACAACCCTGAACGCGCTGGTGAACGCGCTTTGCAGAATGAGCCCGGCGGGATTGTGCAGAACTGCTAGCTCGACGGCCGGCCCTGAGCCAACGGACGAACCGTAGATGATGAGTCGATCCGGCCGGATGTCCAGAACTGATCCAGAACAATCGCCATCGAAGCGGCCACTATATTGAGGATCCCGCTGTCAGGTGGCTTCCGCCGGGATGAGAATGACCTTCCCCCTGGTTTCGTCCTCCACCATGTGCCGGAAGGCTTCGCGGACGTCACGTAGCGGATAAGCGTTATCGATGACCGGCGTGATCTTCCCGACCTCGAGGAGTTCCCTCAGCATCGTCATTGCCTCACTCTTCGTGGGGAACGGAATGCCCGGACCACGAAGTTGTTCCACAAAATGTGAGAGGAACATCAGT
>JBOGMR010000426.1:0-4037 GCA_050746825.1 Bryobacteraceae bacterium
GACCGACGCCACGCAGGAAATACGACTGCGCCCCGCCGACATCGCCTCGCGGACTCAAAGCACCGTGTCAATCATGCCCGAGGGACTGATCAACGCGCTCACACCGCAGCAGGTGGTCGATCTCCTCGAGTTCCTGTCGACACTGAGGGGAAGTACCACCGCGTCCCGGTGACAGCCCCGTCCGCCGCGGGAGCGAGCGGAGGGCTTCCCCACGAGACAGCCACACTAGAAAGACTTACAGCGCGCCGCGAGAAGGCCTGTGGCCTCAGTGAGGTCGATGTCGGCAATCAGCAGCCCTCGCTTGCCGTAGGGCTGGTAACTGAGCAGCGTCCCGTCGGGCCGCACCACGGCTGAGGTCGTCGGCGACCCAATGCCTGCACAGTTTACCGTTGCGAAAAAGCAGGTGTTCTCGGCGGCGCGACACAAGGCTGCTTTCTCATGGAACGAGTTCGCGGGATCGGCGAAACTCGAGGGCTGGTAACTGCCTGGCTCGGCTTCGTGGAAATGAGGGTGGAACACGATGTGTGCGCCGCGGCGGGCGGCCCAGCGGACCGTTTCCGGATAGCGCCATCCTTCATGGCAAATGGCGATACCGAATGTCAGCGGGCCGGTCTGGAAAACGCGCCTCCCGGAGCCGGGCGAGTAGGCGCATTCCTCGCTTGGATCGAGTTGAACTTTATCCTGGAAGCCGGCGATCGTTCCATCCCGATTGATGACCAGGGCTGTGATCACCAGCGCACCATCGACGACGCGCTCGGTGCCGAGAACAACCACGAGATTTGCCTTCGCAGCGGCCGCTGCAATGACGGACCATGCACGTTCGAGGAATACCGGATCGGGGGGTGGAACTGCCTTCCCCACGCCTCGGTAGCCGGGAATGAAGCATTCCGGAAAGCAGATGAGGCCGGCGCGCTCGATGGACGCCTGTGTGATGGCTTGTTGGGCCAACGCGATCGATTCCTCTGGAGTCGCCGGGAATTGCATGTTGGCGAGTGCGATTCGAAACGTGCCCATTCAGCATCCCAATTTTATCGCTTGCGCGATTCACGCATCCCAGGGCCGGCTGGCCGGAACCATGGAGCAGTGGTGTTGACGTTGACCCGGATTCCCAGATTGGGCTCGGGAAATCGATGTATCGGTTCGTTGACAGTACGAATAGATTCGTAGTATCCTTGACCCGATGGCGAATTCTCCTCCAAGACCAACCGAAGGCCAGCTTGAGATTCTAGCGGTGCTCTGGGACCGCGGGCCCTCGACGGTGCGTGAAGTGCACGAAGTTCTGAGTGCAGCCAAACCGACCGGCTACACGACCGTCCTAAAACTGATGCAGATCATGGCGGAAAAAGGGCTGGTTCGGCGGGACGAGAGTACGCGGGCACATCTTTACGAGGCCAGGCAGCCGATGGAACAGACACAGCGCCAGATTCTGCGGCATCTCCTGGACCGCGCATTCGCCGGCTCTGCGTCGAGGCTGGTGATGCAGGCATTGGCGAGCCGCAAAGCCAGCGCAGAGGAGCTGGCGGAGATCCGGCAGATGGTCGAATCGCTCGAAAGGAATGCGGTATGAATCTGACTGAGGCACTGGGCTGGATGCTGATTCATTTTCTGTGGCAAGGGGCGGCTGTGGCGCTCCTGTACGGTCTGGCCGCAGCGGCTCTCCGTCGCGCGGGAGCCCGCTCGCGCTACGTCGCCGGATGCGTCGCGATGCTGTTGATGGCGATCGCGCCGCTGGTGACGTTGGTGAATATTCAAGATACACCGCGCATCGCCGCCAGCGCGGCAGAACCCGGGGCGGCTGTTCCTCTCATGATGGCGGGCTTGCCGGCGCCTTCGGCGGCACACGATCTTTCGCGCCGGCTGCAGGACTACTTCCCGCTGATGATCACGCTATGGCTGATCGGCGTGGGGCTGCTGTCGACGTGGTCGGCAGTGGGCTGGCTGGGAACGCTGCGTTTGCGGCGGCGGCGGGTGAAGCCGGCCCCGGATGCGTGGCTGCGCCGTCTCGATCTGCTTGCCTTGCGCCTTGGGATCAGCCGGCGAGTGCGTCTGCTCGAATCGGCGCTGGTGCGTGTACCGTCGGTGATCGGATTGCTGCGCCCGGTGATCCTGATTCCGGTGAGTGCGCTGGCGAATCTGCCGCCGCGCCACATCGAAGCGCTGCTGGCGCACGAACTGGCGCATATCCGGCGTCATGACTATCTGGTGAATCTGCTGCAAACAGCCATCGAGACGGTCTTGTTTTATCATCCGGCGGTGTGGTGGGTCAGCCGTCGCATACGCATCGAGCGGGAGCATTGCTGCGACGACGTCGCAGTCGCGGCATGCGGCGACGTGGTGACCTACGCGCGGGCTCTGACGGGTCTCGAAGAAACGCGGCTTGCGATTGGCGGCGGCTACGCGATGGCGGCTGACGGTGGGTCGTTGCTCTCGCGGATCCGCAGGCTGGCGTCGGGTCGTGAGCCGGAAATGCCGATCTCCGCGACATGGACGCTGGCTGTGTCGCTTCTTCTCGCGTTGACTATGTGGGCGGGACCGGGCCACAACGAGCAGGGCGAGCCTCAGCAGCCGCCCGCGGTTGCAGTCGAGCCGGCGCCGGCCAGAGCGTCGAAAGCGCCGTCGACGGTCCGGCCAAGAGCGCCCAAGGCAGTGGTTATTGCCCAAGTTACACCCCAGGCTCCCGCTGCGCCGGCCCCGTCTGTCACGCCGCGAGCCGCAACCGCGCCTGCCGCACCGTTCGTGCCGCGCGGCGCCGGGTTCCTGGCCTCCCTGGCCGCGGCGGGCTACGGCGACCTTTCCGTCGACGAAATCATCGAACTCAAGAACCAGGGCGTCGGCGGCGACTACGTTCTGGCGATGAAAGACAACGGTTTCGGCCGTCTCACGCCCAGGCAGTTAATCGATCTGAGACAGCACAACGTCAGCGCCGACTACTTGCGGATGATGTCTCAATCCGGAATCAGCGATCTGGCGGTCGAGAAGGTGAGGGATCTCCGGAACAACAACGTCAATCCGGAGCACATTCGCGACATCCACGCTCTCGGCTTTGGGAAATACACCACGCGCGAGACGATCGAACTTTCGGTGAACGGTGTGCGTCCCGAACTGTTTCGCGCGCTCAAGGATTACGGCCTGACGCAGGTCACCGCGCGCGAGGCAATTGACGCCAAGAACAACGGATTGAAATACTCCGACGTTCAAGAGGCGCGGAACTTCGGCTCCAAGCTGACTCTCAAGCAGATTCTCAAACTCAAGCAGGCGGGTGTCCTGTAGACAGGAGGTGCATGTATGCGAGCGTCTGAAACAGCCCTGATCATCGGCGCCACCGCCGTTTTTCTTTTATTTGAAGCGCAGGGATTTCCGCCGCGCTACGAATGGTCGCTCAAGCCGAGCCATCGCGACGGTATGGTGCACTTCACCATCACGCGGGCCGCCGAAGGCAACCACTGGCGTCACGGCACAGACGTGCCGCTGTCCGCCTTTTCCGGCCTGCCCATCGACCGCCTGGGCAACCTGCACACAGCCGCGAAGTTCGAATACGTGCGCGACGCGGGCAGGCTCCTCTGCGAAGGTTCCTTCAACCTCGGGCGAGGTTCTGGCACGTTCACGTTTTCACCGAATCCGGCCTTCACCGGCGAACTGGAGAAGCTCGGGTATACGCGCCCCACCGGCGATCAGGTCTTCAAGATGATGATGAACGACGTGACGCTGGAGTTCGCGCGGTTCGTGCGTGATTCCGGGCTTCGCGCCAACACGCGGGACTTGATCGATCTGCGCGTGCACGGCGTGAAGCCCGAGTACATTCAGGAAGCCCGTAATTTAGGTTTTGCGGACTTTGATGCGCGCAACTTCATCGAGCTGAAGATTCACGGCGTCACTACGGAGCTGCTGCGTGAGCTCAAACGGGTGGGTTACAACTTCTCCGCAAAGGACATCACTGAGCTGAAGATCCACGGAGTAACGCCGGACCTCATCGCCGCTTTGAAGTCGGCGAGCTACGATCTGTCTGCGCGCGAAATCACCGAGCTCAAGATTCACGG
>JBOGMR010000427.1:0-3380 GCA_050746825.1 Bryobacteraceae bacterium
CGGTAGCCCCCCGGTATGAGCTGCAGCGCCTGCAGAGCTTTTGCTACAGGTGCCTCAAACTGCGATGCTAGTTCGTCAATCTTCATACATGCATTCTCCTTTTTTCTAGATAGCCATTTTAGGTTAAGTCTAAATTTATCCTACTCAGCTACTATACTCGCAGATTCGCCCACATGTCAATACAGCTTGATCCAGCTTGATCGCGTCTATCGGCCGATTCTCTCTCTCAGCGATTTCACTCCGCCTTTGAGCGCGTCACGATAGAAAGCGAAGTCGACGCCGAGTGAGATCACGTTGAAGCCGAGGTCGAGCCACTCGGCGGCTTGCGCAAGATTGCCCGGCTGGATGGCGGCGCATTTGCCGAACTTTTTCGTCGTGTCGACGACCTTGCCAAGCGCATCGAGGAACTGCGGATGATGAAACTCTGCGGGGATGCCCATCGCCTGCGTCAGATCGTAGTGTCCGACCCAGAGCACATCGACGCCGGGGGTCTGCGCGATGGCCTCGACGTTGGCGAGCCCGGCCGGCGATTCGATTTGGCAGACAACGGTCGTATTCCGGTTGGAGAGGTTGAAATAGTCCACCACGTCGGGCATCACGTAGTCGTTGTGGGCCGTGCCGAGGCCGAGGCCGCGCTTACCCATGGGCGCGTACTTGACGGCGTTGACGATGTCGCGAGCCTGGCCGGCGGTTTCGACATTGGCGACCATGACGCCCAACGCGCCAGCGTCCATCGTGCGCGCGAGGAAATGGTAGAGGCCTTGCGGCACGCGCACGAATGGAGCGATGGACGTGGCTTTAAACCATGCGATCTGATCGGCAATGCGATCAGTGTCGAAGCCTGTGTGCTCCATGTCCAGCATCACGAAGTCGACATCGGCCGCCTCCAGAATTTTGGCGAGCCCGCGCGTGGCGAACTCCATGATCATGTGGCCCACTGGAATCCGGCCTTCGGCCACCACCTGCTGCAATCGGTTCGGCTTCACTTTCCGCTCCTGTAGCGCGCCAGCTTCTTTTGAAACCCCGGACGGTCCACGACTTCTTTGTTCACGATGCCGCCGGGCAACTCGCCGCGCGCTATGGCCAGCACATTCCGGCAGGCTTCGATGCCGTTGTCGCGCATGATCTCGTGCGTCCATGCCAGCGCGTGCGGCGTCACAATAACGTTGTCGAGCGCGAACAGCGGATCATCCTTTGGAGGCGGCTCCTGCGGGAACACGTCAATGCCGGCGCCGGCGATACGGCGCGTCCGCAGCGCTTCGACCAGCGCGTCGTGCTGCACGATCGGACCGCGCGCGGTGTTGATGAAGTAGGCCGAGGGCTTCATCCATTCGAAGTGCTGCCGGCCGATCAGATCCCGGGTCTGTGCGTTGAGCAGCGTGTTGACGGTGACGAAGTCCGACTCGCGGAACAGCGTTTCCATGTCGACCATCTCGACGCCGAGATCGGCGACTTCCTCCTGCTTCACGTAGGGGTCGCATGCGAGCAGGCGGCTGAATCCGAGCGGGCGCGCGAGGCGAAACAGCTCCCGCGCGATATTGCCGCAGGCGACCGAGCCCAGTACATGGCCGGGGATGTTGCGGCCCAACATGGTGAGATCGCCGCGCCAGCCGCCGGCGCGCGTGAGCTTGTCCTGCGCCGGCAGATTCTTGATGAGCGCGAATACAAAAGCCAGGATGGCCTCGGCGACTGACCGCCGCACACCGTTCGGCGTGATCGTCAGCATGACGTCGGCCTCAGTGAGCGCATCGACATCGATCATGTCGTAGCCGACGCCCCAGCGGGCGACAACCGCAAGGCGGTCGACACCCCGGAGGCTTTCCGGAGTGATCCTGACGGCGAGCCAAAAGACCGCGTCAAACTGATTGAGCGCTTCCGGCGTCGCGAGTTTCCCGGGCTGTGGCGGCATCGGCCCGCACTCGACGCCCGGAACTCCCGCGACCTGGCTCTCCAGCACCTGTTCGAATTTGCCCTTGGCTTCTGTGTAGAAATCGGGAGTGACGCCGATCCGGAAGGCGCCGCTCATAAGCTCTGCGCCGACCCGAGGTAAATCGCGTTCAGCAGCAGTTTGAAGGTGCCATGCGGCTGGCCGCGGAATTGCGGGCGAAATCCGAACAGCACGACTCGGCCCTTTCCGTATCGGGCCTCAAGCAGAGCATGCTTGCCGAGCACGACGCGTTCGCCGGATACCCAGCCGCTCGCGAGGAGATTCTTCTCGGCGAAGCGCGCGACGGATCGAATCTCGCGCTCGCCCTTGTTGAAGCCGTTGGCGACCGTGATATCGAAAGCTTCACCGCCACTGGAGAAAGCCACGATTTCCTTTGGCATTCCGAACGCGATGGGGTGCGTCGTGTCCACGGTGAGGCGGAGCAGAGAGCCGGGGGAGTAGAACTGGTTGGCTGCGGCCGCGCCCGCTCCTTCGGGCGCCGTTGTTCGCACGAGGTTGCGAATCGAGAGGGGAAAAAACTGGATCGGAAGCTCGGTGGCGGTGTCGAGGGCAATCAGCGTTCCACCATCGCGCACGAACTTCTGCAAGTGCGCCAGGCCCTCCACGCCGATCCCGCCGACATATTCGGGCCGCTGTACGATAATGTTCCGAACGCGGTCCTCACCTCTTTCCGGCCGGTCCGCGGCGTACTCCCCGTCGCGGATCCCGTGCAGGATCGAATTGGCGCTCTGCGCGGCCAGTACGATCGTGTCGAACTTTTGGCGCAAATCGTCCTTGTGAAAATCGGCGTTGTGGATGAGCGTGTGCGCGATCGCGTAGCGGTCGAGCAGCCATTGGGTCCAGCCCTGGTCGATGTTCGGCTGCCAGGGTTCGTAGAGAGCCACGCGCGGCGTCCGCAGCTCATACAGCATCTTGTCGGGCCGCCGCTCGCGGAGGTGCACCGTCATGCCGAATTCGCGGGCGAAGTTCGCGGCGCGTCCCGGGTTCTCCGCATAGGCGGAATCGATGACGATGGTTCCGTCGGCGGCGATCTGCACTTTTTCCTGGCGATCGAGCACGAAGCGGATCGCATTGAAGGCGGCGTTCTCGCGATGGTCGAGCGTCACCACCGAGCCTTGACCGTCGACAATCCCTTCAGGCTTGAACTCCCCGGCCGGCGCGAGTTCGGCTTCAAAGGGCGCTTCGAGCCGGTCGACTTCGACGCCCATCTGCATGCTCAGCGTCCAGCCGGCGATGTCGTAGGGACGCTTGGTGGGACCAGTCGTACCGCTGCGCAGCTCGGGGTAACGCTGTGGTTCCATCAGGTCGACCAGATAAGGCCGGAAGGGTTGCCCGGCGAGCAGGACGTAGGAACCTTCGGGATAACTCTTGCCGCCGCTTGCGAAAGCTTTGCGAGCGCGTTTCACTTCGATGCCGCCGAGCGACAGGCGCT
>JBOGMR010000428.1:0-3716 GCA_050746825.1 Bryobacteraceae bacterium
CTGGCGGTTTTCTTGGGGGACGTGCCGTGAGGCGCGCCAACCGCTCGCTCACGCTCGCGGCTCAGTTACAGGTCGCGCCTCGGACCGATCCGCCGTGCGACCACTCTTATGTCGCGCACCTCGGCAGGGCAGGTGTGCGAGATGAAAATGAGCTGCCCGGAATCTGACGGCGGTGGCGCCGCCCCACAACACACGAGCGATATCGCGATTCCCGGCGGCAAGGGATAATGGAGACAGCGGGAGGTCCGATGCTCAAGCTGGCTTTCGTGCTGATGTTGGCTGCCGGCGTGACGGCGCAGGAACGGGCGCCGATCGGCAAGGGCGTAAATTTTTACAGCAAAGAGAAGGAAGCGGCCCTCGGCGCTGAGCTTGCGAAAGAAGTGCGGCGCACCAACCAAGTGCTCGCCAGCGAGCGAGCGCGATTGTACGTAGAGCGTATCGGGCGGGACCTGGCGGCGCAATTGCCCGAACTGAGCCCGGCCTTCACGTTCGAGATCCTCGCAGGCGCAGGGGATTCGATGCGAGAACCCTACGCACTTCCGGGCGGACATGTTTTCGTTCCCGCCGGGTTGTTCTTTGGCGCTGAAAATGAAGCGGAGCTCGCGGGCCTGCTGGCTCACGCGATGGCGCACGCGGCGGCCAGGCACGCCACGCGCCTGGCGACGCGAGGGCAGTTGATTGAGCAGGCCGGCATCCCGTTGATCAACATGGGAGGGTGGGGCGGCAAGCAGGCGGCACTGCCGCTCGCGTTCTTGAGCATTCAGCGCCGCTTCGAACTGGAAGCGGATGGCATCGCCTTACCGATGATGGCTAGGGCGGGTTACGATCCATCTGCCCTGTTGCGGTACGTGGATCGCGTGCAGGTAGACGAAAAGATAAGGCTACATTCAGCGGTGCCGGCGCGAGACGAGCGCATCGACAAGATCAAGCGCGCCATTGCGGATCTGCCGGCGCGTGTGTATACGGGTGACAATATCGAGTTCGAGCACGTTCGCGCGGAAGTGCGCGCGCTCGAAGCTCAAGCGGTGAAACCGCCCGAACCGCCGTCCCTGCGACGATGAATCGTTGGGACGAGCGCTACCGGGCCGGAGAGCGCTCGGATTCCGAACCCGCGCCTGTCGTTTTGCGCGCGGCGAAACTGCACCCGCCGGGGCGGGCGCTCGACCTGGCGTGCGGTCCCGGCCGTCACGCTCTACTGCTTGCGTCACTCGGATGGGATGTGACAGCGGTGGACTCTTCCCAGGTCGCGCTCGAAATGCTGAAGGAGCGAGCCGCGTCGCAGGGCCTGAGCGTCGATGCGCGACTCGCAGACCTTGAAGCCGGCGAGTTCACGATCGAACCGGCCGGCTACGACATCATCTGCGACTGCTTCTTTCTCCACCGCGAACTTTTCGATCCGATCCGCGCCGGAATCCGGCCGGGCGGCCTGGTTGCGGCCGCGTTCCCGATGGTGGGTGGCCCGCCCGGCGCATCGCCCATGAATCCGAATTATCTGCTCCACCCCGGCGAGTTGCGGGCGTTGCTGGACGGGCTCACCCTCTTGCACTATTTCGAGGGCCGCGAAGACGGTTCGACACACGCGCGCCCGGTTGCCGAGGCTATCGCACAAAAATGAAACTCCGCTCGACACCTCCGTCAGCCCCTGCCGGACTTCTATCGCTACGCCTGCAACGTCTGGCGCGAGAGGAATCCGCTGCCTTCCGACCAGCCGGACTGGGACCGTTTCGATGAGCTGAACGACCGCAACCTCGCCATCCTTCGCGGCATCCTCGACAAAGCGGGGAGCGAAAAAATCGGCGTCCACTACGCTGCCAGCATGGATGAGAAAGCGATCGATGGAAAAGGCCTTGCTCCGCTCCAGCCTTACGTCGATCGCGTCAACGCACTCGGGAGCACGCAGGAGATCGCGGCGCTGGTCGCGCTTCTTCACCGGGCCGGCACTCGAGCCATGTTCAGCTTTTACTCAGGTCAGGATTTCAGGAATTCGTCCCAGGTGATCGCGCAGGCCGATCAGGGCGGCCTCGGTTTGCCGGACCGCGATTACTACTTCAAAGACGACGCGAAGTCGAAGGAGACGCGCGAGAAGCATGTCGCGCACGTCGGGAACATGTTCCGCCTCGCCGGCGATTCGCCCGAGAAGGCCAGGCAACGAGCCGCGCTCGCTAAAGGCGCGCTCGATAAAGTATCGCGCCGCGAGCCCTCGAAGATTTATCACCGCTTTACTACCGGCCAGCTCAAGACACTCGTTTCACGTTATCGCTGGGATGATTACTTCGCGGGCGTCGCCGCACCGCCGATCCGCATCCTCAACGTCGCCGCGCCCGGCTTCTTCAAGCAGCTCCAAGCCTTGCTTGGTGAAACCAGCCTCGACGACTGGAAAACCTACTTTACAAGGCATCTCCTGCGATCGAAAAGCGGCCTGCTGCCAACCCCGTTTGTCAACGAATCGTTCGCGTTCTACGGGCTCTACCTGACGGGCGCCAAAGAGCTGCGGCCACGCTGGAAACGCTGCGTCGAGCGCACGGACAACGATCTCGGCGAAGCGCTCGGCAAGGTGTACGTCGAGCAGACCTTTGGCGCGGAGGGCAAGCAGCGCATGCTCGAGATGGTGCGGCGCCTCGAGCGCGCGCTGGAAACCGGCATCCTCGGCCTCGACTGGATGTCGGCGCCAACCAAAACACGTGCGGTGCGAAAGCTGCACGCGATCACCAACAAGATCGGCTACCCGGATAAGTGGCGCGACTACTCGGCGCTCGAAATCAAGCCCGGGGACGCGCTCGGCAATTCCGCGCGCGCCGAGGAGTTTGAATTCCGGCGCGATCTCGCCAAGATCGGCAAGCCGGTGGATCGCGGCGAGTGGCAGATGACACCGCCCACCGTGAACGCCTACTACGACCCGCAGATGAACAACATCAATTTTCCAGCCGGCATCCTGCAGCCTCCGTTTTTCGACAAAAACAGGGACGACCCGGTGAATTACGGAGCGATCGGCGCCGTGATCGGGCATGAATTGACCACGGCTTTGACGATGAAGGGCGCCAGTTCGATGAGAAGGGCAATCTGCGGAACTGGGGGACTCCGCAGGATCTGAAGGCTTTCGAGGAGCGCGTGCAGTGCATCGTCGATCAGTATTCGTCGTACAACGCAACCGCCGACGTGAAGCTCAACGGAAAGCTGACGCTCGGTGAAAACACGGCGGACAATGGCGGCGTTCGAATCTCCCTGATGGCGCTGACGGAGTTGCTGGCGGGGAAGCGCCCCGCGCCGGTCGACGGGCTGACGGCGGAACAGCGTTACTTCATCGGGTACGCGCAGATCTGGTGCCAGAACAGCACCGAGGAATTCGCGCGGCTGCAGGCGCTGACCAATCCACATTCGCTCGGCCCGCAGCGCGTCATCGGCGTCGTGTCGAACATGCCGGAATTCAAGCAGGCTTTTGGGTGCAAGCCCGGCGACCCGATGGTGCGGGAGAAGGCCTGCCGTGTGTGGTAGAATTCCGGCGCATGCGATTCGCCATCATTTTTCTCCCATGCCTTGCTCTCGCTCAAACCCAGATAAGACCGGTTCCGCCTCCGGGCGTCGCCGTGCCCGAACGCGATCGCGCGGATCTGGAATCGGGCCTGGCAACGCTCGGCCGCTCGATCGATCAGCTTCGCGGGGTTGAGCTGCTGGCTGACGTTCAGATCTTTCACAACGCGGTCCGGTATGCACTGACG
>JBOGMR010000429.1:0-7001 GCA_050746825.1 Bryobacteraceae bacterium
GCGACTTCTCGTCCAGAACCGGCTTCAAAGCGGCGAAACGTTGACGAACTCCAGCCAAGCCATCCATCCTAACCAGAATAGCCTAAAACATTCTTGAATGGTAATGTTATTTCTTAACGCTGCCTAATTTGCGAGTCTCAAAAGATGTAGCCGGTGACCGCGAAGGGCGGTTCATCGAGCGCTGGAGGACTTGAAAATGTCGCCACTCATACCGGCGCCCACGCTGGAAACGGTGGTCCGGAATGTCGCCGACAGTCTTCGGAGCCAGGCCTCGCCGGCCGTAGCGGGTCGTCAGGCGAATCCGGAGATTTTTCAGCGGGCGTTTCAAGGACTGCTCAGGCAGGCCCGCGAGAGGCCCGTTCAGTCGACGGTTCCGACTCGCCCTCAGCCGTTTTCGCTCACTCAGATCGCACCGGACGTTCTCCGAAATCCGCTCGCGAACCTGAAGCATTCAATCTTCACCCAACTGCCGGAGTTGCACATCGAGGTGCCTGAAGCGCTCAGAAAGAAACTCGATGCTCTCGTCTTCGAAGGCGAGAACCCGCCTCAGTTCTTGCTCACGGGCGCCGGCGACATCGAGCGTATGGCCGAAACGATCAAGCTGGCGGGCAGCGTCGAGATCCACCTCCAGGCCGATTTTTCCGCACCCTAGGGCCGCGGGCCAGTCGCCTGAGCAGGAAGGAGGCGTATGACATCGAATGAAATCCAATCCATCGCGGTGCTCGGGTTCAACTTCTACCAGCAGGGCAAGAGCCGCGAGGCCGAAACCCTCTTCCGCGGTCTGGTCGCGATCCAGCCCAATCTGTACTACGGTTTCGCGGGCCTGGGCGCCATCGCGCTGGCGGAAGAACGGTTCGACGAAGCACGGCTCTGCCTGAGCCTGGCCGAAGCACTGGAGGCTCGCGACGCCTCCGTTCATGCCAACCTCGGTGAGGTGTTGCTCCGCCAGGGAAAGTTCGACGAGGCGGCCGCCCAGTTCCAGCGCGCCCTCGACCTTGACCCCGGCCAACGCGATCCCGGCGCGAACCGTGCGCGGGCGCTGCTCGGCGGGCTCGCGCTGCTGATGAGCGAGGAAAGCGGCCGCTAAACTCTGTACGCAGATCTGATAGTGTAAGTAACCATGCGAGCCATCCGGTTTTTTTCCGCCTGCTTGCCGGTCTTTCTGTGTGCCGGCCCGCTATTGTCCAAAGGATCGATTCGAGTGATGGTGTGGTCTGAACGCACTGAGCCCGTCGAAATCTACCCGAGCGGGATCAACGGCGCGCTGGTCGAGCGGCTCAACAAGGAACGGGGCATCGAGGCCACAGCGGCGAATCTCTCCGACCCCGGCCAAGGCCTGAGCGAAGCTGCGCTCGGCGCAACGGACGTGCTGATCGCGTTCGGCCACCGTCACCACAAGGTGGTTGCTGATGAAAATGTGGATCGCATCGTGCGGCATGTCGAGGAGAGGGGCATGGGGTATTTGCCCATCCACTCCTCACACTACGCGCGCGCTTTCCAGAAGATCATGTCGATCATCGCAGAGCGGCGGGGTACGCCGCTCCAGGGCGCTCCCGGAAGCTGGGGTAGGGTGCGTAATGAGGGAAAACCGGAGACGATTCATGTCCTGATGCCGAAGCACCCGATCGCAAAGGGCGTTAAGGACTTCATCGTGGCGAAAACCGAGTCGTACCTGAACCCTTTCAACGTGCCGCCGCCTGATGCGAAGATTCTTGAGGGCCGCTACGAGGGGGGCCAGCAGGATGGCAGCGACGGGCTCCTCTGGAATTTTGGGAAGGGCAAAGTTTTCTATTTTCAGGAGGGCCACGAGACGTACCCTACTTACTTCCAGCCCGAGGTTCAGCGGATTTTGGTGAACGCGGTCAGGTTTCTGGGTAAGCGATAATTCGCCAGGACTGGGCCGGCATGTTCTAAGAAAATGTACAAATTGCAAAGCGCAGACATACAATAAAGATATGCCGGTTGACAGTATCAGAGGCTCGCTCAAAGAGAAGGGCGTGCGTCTCACGCGGCAGCGCTCGATCCTTCTGGAGCTGATCGACGCTTCAGGTCAGCATCTGGATGCGGAGCGCTTGTTCCAGATGGCCAAGGAAAAAGATCCGAAGCTCAACCGCGTCACCGTGTACCGTACGCTGAAGCTGCTCAAGGAAGGCGGCCTGGTGGACGAGCTGGATCTCATGCACTATGGAGGCGATCAGCACTACTACGAGACGCGCATGAAGGCGGAGCATGCGCACGTGATCTGCCTGCGATGCGGCAAGGTTGAGGAATTTTTCGGCGAGCCTCTTCAGCGGCTGCGTCGTCAGATCGAGAGCCACTTCGGCTTCCAGATCCTACTGGCGCGCACCGAAGTCGGTGGGTACTGTTCACATTGCCAGGTGCTGCGCTCGAGGGAAATCGAAGCGGCGCGGAATCACGAGGTTGCGCCTGCCGCCGCGGGTCGCGGTGGTCCGGGTCGCGACACGAACCGTTCGAAATGACGCCCGTCTCAGAGAGATCACCCGGCCAGCAGCCGGCGTCGATCATCGTGGTCGACCCAAGCGGAAACCGAACCACACTGCCGATTCAAGTTCTCCCTTTCCGCATCGGACGGCAGGCGGACAACCAACTCGTCATGCGGGATAGCCGCGCTTCACGAAACCATGCGCGCATCGTGATGGACGAGAACGAATATCATGTCGAGGATTTGGGGAGCAGGCACGGCACGTTCGTCAACGGAACGCGCATCCAGCGTCAGAAGCTGAAGAATTCGGACCGAATCGCATTCGGCTCGCCCGATTCCTATCAGCTCATCTTCACGCTCGACAGCGGGGAGATGAATCGGCTGCTCGAACATTTTCCGGCGGCCGACAAAGAGGGCCAGCTTGGGGCGGCAGCGGGAAACCTGGCCAAGCTCCGAGCTGTGATGGAGGTGGCGCGCGCGCTGCAGACGTCGCTCTCGACGCAGGATGTGCTCAACGCCGTCGTCGATGCGGCGCTTGCGGTGACCGGCTCGGAGCGAGGCTTCCTGCTGCTCCGAGGCGGCGATGGGCTTCTCATGCGTGTAGCGCGCGACCGCCGGGGAATCCCCCTGTCCGAGGCCGAGCTCCAGGTGCCCCGCGGCTTGATCCAGCGCGCTCTGCAACAGCGGCGCGAGCTGCTGTCGATGAACTTCGATCCCGGCGAGGCGGGCGGCATCAAACCCGAGCACAGCGTGGCCGACCTCGATCTGCGCAGCGTCGTCTGCGTTCCGCTGGTGCGAATTCGGGTCAGCGGCGGGCAGGAAACCAGCATGCTGTCGACATTCAACGATACCGTCGGCGTGCTGTACATGGATTCACGCATCGGCCAGGCCGATCTCTCGGCAGGGAACCGCGAGCTGCTGCAGACGCTGGCTCTTGAAGCTTCCACGATTCTTGAAAACGCGCGCCTGCTCGAAGAAGAGCGCGTCAAGCAGAAGATCGAGGAAGAGCTGAAGGTCGCGCGCGAGATTCAGCAAAGCCTCTTTCCGCGCCAGCTTCCCTCGGCCGGCTGGTTCAGGGTGCGCGGTAGCAGCGTGGCCTCGCAGCAGGTTGGCGGCGATTACTTCGATGTCATCAAGGTTTCGGAGGACCGCTGGGCGGCGGCCGTGGCCGACGTTTCGGGCAAGGGCGTCAGCTCGGCGCTCCTCGCTTGCTACCTCCAGGGTGCGCTTTCGGCGGCAACCAACAACACGTCGACGATGGAACAGTCGATGGAGTTCATCAACCGGTTCCTGGGCGAGCGAGCCGAGGCCGGGAAATACGCCACGATCTTTTACTGCACGCTGGACAAGGACGGAGCGCTGCGTTACATCAACGCCGGCCATTGCGCGCCGTTCCTGGTGTCGGAAGACGGCACGATGGAGTCGCTCGAGACAACTGGCGTGCCGGTGGGATTAATTCCCTGGGCAACCTTCCCCGCCGAGACGCGGCGGCTCGCGCCAGGCGACAAGATCGTCATCTACAGCGACGGAGTCAGCGAAGCTCACGGCCAGAGCCGGGAGTTTTACGGCCTCGACCGTCTGCGTGACGCCGTTCTTGCGAAAGCCGCGGCGTCGGCCGAAGCGGTGCACGACGCAATTCTGGAAGAAGTCAGTTGCTTCACGCACGGCGCACCCCAGGCCGACGATATCACGATGTTGGTGCTCGAGTACCGGCCTGAGATCTGAAATCCTCTACCGGCCAGACAATGCTTCGAAGAGCTTGCGGTTGCGCTCCGCCCCGGTGCGATCGCCTTTCTTCTCCGCAACCTTGGCTCGCAGCTCGAAAATCCTCGGCAACGCCATTGCTTGAAACGGGGCAGGGGACACCACCTCCCAGACAGGTGTCCGCTCGATCAGCGGAGCCGCCTCATCGGCGCGTCCGCTGCCAACCAGCGCCCAGGCGAGCAGAACCGGGGCCGTTTCCGGCGCATTGGGCCGGGCGCTGCTTTCGAGCACGCGCAGCAGCGGCTCGGCTGCGCCAAAATGGCCGTCCAGCAAGAAGGCGTAAGCGAGAGCTAGATTCTTGAGGGGAATTGCCTTTGCGAAGTACACATCGGCGCGCCGCGTCCACTCATCCGGCGTTGCGGATGGCATTGCCAGAAATGTGCAAACTCCTGCGTATGCGGCGTTCGCCGGCATCGCGGCCGAGGCCGCGGCCAGGCGGGCCTGCTCACCCGCCCGGACGCGATCGCCGGCCTGCAAGAACCATACGGCTAGCTGAATGTGCGCGAAAGATTTCGAGGCGCTGGAACCCGAGCGCGCGACCGTCTCCATTTGCCGCCGCGCTTCCTCACGCTTTCCCGCGTAGTGCAGCCACTCGGCCCGGCGGAATGCAGCCTCGACCGGCGGCAAGGTGCGTAAGCGCTCCTCCTTGATTTGTGCCGCGCCGTTAATGTCGCCGGTCATCAGCCGGGCGAACGCAGCCTTGGCAAGAGTAGCGCCGCGAAGGAACCCGGGATTCTTCTCGTAAGCCCGCCGGTAAAAGCCCTCCGCCTCTTTGAATTTTCCGAACACAAAGTGGATCTCACCGGCTGAATCGTAGACGTTGGGATCATCCGGACGCAGGCGTTCGTACTGGCGCAATGTTTCGACGGCGCCGGCAAAATCCCCAGCCCAGGATTGTGCGTATGCGATTTCGTTGAGTAACCCCGGGTCGCTCGACAGGGCAAGCGCCTGGCGATAGTGCGCGATCGCCCTCGGGAAATGTTTGAGGAGCTGCTCTTCGGCCCCAAGGCGGCGCAGTAAGTCTGGATCGGACGGGTCGAGCTCGACTATTGCGGATAGCGACTTGACGTACGCCGCCCGGTCGCCGGAGACAAAGGCCGCTTCCAATTCGAGACGCAAGCGATCGCGAGGTTCCAAGCTCGCGGCGCGCTGGCGCGCGATGGCCAGAATGCGCGCGGCTTCGGCTCGATCCTGCCGGCGCAGCGCCAGCTCGATCCACGCGACATACGACGGCCCGAATGACGGATCGAGGCCGACTGCCTTCTCGAAGGCGGCCGCGGCCTGAGCTGTGTCGCGCGAGTCGAGTCCAGCCGCGAACGCTGCCAGTGCCGCGTCGTTCGGAGAGTATAACGGTTGCGAAGATGGGTTGATCCGGCGGGCCATCGCCGCCGCAAGAGAAGCGACGCCGCCGCCCGCATCGCCTGAGGCCTCCTCTGCCCGGAACGATGACGGGCTCTGTTCGACGAAGGCTCTCAACACCAGCCGTGCTCCGGCACGGAAAACATAACCGTGGATCAGACGTCCCACACCGCTGGTGAGCGCCGCGGTTCGCTCGGCCGACACATCAGCGCCGTCGCGGGGTACAGCTCTTAGCTGCGAGGCGAGCTGCCGTGCCACGCCGCGGCCGACCCAATCGAGCGCCGCATCACCGGTCAGATTGTCGAATCGAAGTACCGCCGTCCGCGCTGGCTGCGGCGGCGGAGTTTTGCGCGAGCAGCTTGCCGAGCCCGCGAGCCATACTGCCAGCAGGCTGGCCGCCGGCAGGCAGAGCTCGCTCCTCACAATACGCGGGGCTGGGTCGCCATCAGGGCCTGGAATTCGGCCAGCTCCCGGAGCTTGGCGAACTCGGGTTCTTCCAGCAGCTTCTGCCGCTCTTTGAAACCCTCTTCGAAAGCCATTCGCAGGTATTGCAATGCCCGCTCGAATTGACCGGCGTTCGCGTAAGTCTTCGCGAGGTAATAATGGAACTTCGCCTTCTCCTCGACCGACCGCTCTTGCAGCATCGTCCCGTAAGTTCCGCGATGCTCAAACACTTCCGGATCGAGCGACAACGCCATCTGGTAGGAATCGTAGGCTTCTTTGTACTTCTTACGCGCGAACTGCGCCGTTCCGAGATTGCTATAAATCGACGCCGACTTAGGCGACAGCTGCAAGGCGCGGTTGTACTGGCTGACCGCGCGGCGGTAATTCCTCTTTGCGTAATGGACGGTGCCGAGATTGTTGATGGCCTCCGAGTACTTCGGATTCAGCTTGATCGCCCGCTCGTAGAGTTTTCGGGCGGCGTCAAGCTGCACCATCTGGTGATAGGCGATACCCATCTTGTTGACGATGATCGGTGAATGCTGTGGGGACTGCCTATAGACGTCAATGGCCTCGCGGTACATTTTGCGCGCCATGTAGATGTCGCCGCGCCGTTCGGGCGTGAGTGTCTCGGCTTGCGCGGGGATTGGCGGAAGCGCCGTTTGGGCGAACAGCGCGGAAAACGTGGTTACTGCGATCAAAATAATCTGCACAAATCTGGAAACCATTCGAGGCCTCCGTACTTCATTTAAACACACCCCAGAGGCGCCGGAAGAACCCCTTCCTCTCCCTGGGCTGCTCAGTCTTCTGCGCGACAACGGGCTCATCCGGTTCCGATTTCCTGGCCGGCTGCGGCGCCGCAACGGGCGCAACCTTCGGAGCCATCGCAAGTTCAGCCTGCGTTGCAGGCGTGGGGGCCGGAGGTGGCGGTGGCTCCCATCCGGACACGTACGTGACTCCCGGCTGCCCGCCTCCATGCAGCCTGCATGTATCC
>JBOGMR010000430.1:0-5123 GCA_050746825.1 Bryobacteraceae bacterium
GTGCAGATTGCGTGGCGGTTTCTGGAAAGTGCCTGCGCGCCACGGGTCGCGCTTGTAGTAAGAAAGGGGGATGCGTTTTGTGCTCTGCGTGGGTCTGCTTCTTGCCGCCGGGTGTGGTACGGCGCCCGAGCCGAAGAAAGAGGCGGCGCCCGCAGCGAAGAAGGATGCTGCAGCTTCACCGGTGGGCGCGCCGGAGACGTTCCAGGTTCGCTTTGACACCAGCAAGGGTCCGTTCGTCGTCGACGTTCGCCGCGAATGGGCGCCGCGTGGGGCTGATCGGTTTTGGGAGTTGGTGCGAGCGGGGTATTTCGACGACGCGCGGTTTTTCCGCGTAGTGAAGAATTTTGTCGTCCAGTTTGGCCTCGCGGCGAATCCGGCGACGACGCGGAAGTGGGACAAGGAGATTGACGACGATCCGGTGTTGCGGACGAATCGGGCAGGAGCCGTGGCGTTCGCCAAGAGGGGCAGGCATTCGCGGACCACCCAGATATTCATCAATTTGCGGACCAACCAATCGCTGGACAGCCAGGGGTTCGCGCCGTTTGGGCAGGTGGTGGAGGGAATGGCAGTTGTGGAGAAGCTCTACAGCGGGTACGGGGAGGCGCCGGAGCAGGAGTTGATCAGGAAGCGGGGGAATGCGTATTTGGCGGCGCAGTTTCCGAGGCTGGATTTTGTGAAGACGGCGGTGGTAGTGGAGTGAGCGGGTTACAGGCGGCGGATCGACAGAGCGGCGGCGCCCGCGAAAGCCATTGCGGTAAGAGCGCCGCCCCAGTAGACGGACTCGGGGCGGTAGCGCAACTCGATGCGGTGTTTGCCTGCTTCGGCGACGACGCCACGCAGGAACGTATAGGCTTCGACGACCTGGGCGGGACGGCCGTCGATGGTGGCGGTCCAGCCCGGGGCGAAGGTTTCGGCGGCGATGACCATGCCGCGGCATTTCAGGTTCGCCTCAATCACGACGCGGTTCGACGTGCGCTCAATGAGACGGGCGTCTTCGGCGCCGTCGCACGTAGCCAGCTCGGGCACGCCGCCTTGTAGAAAAACCTCGCGGCGGGGATCGAATGACGGGGCGCCCAGCGCGGATTCGGCGTCGTCCGCGCGCGCAATGCTCGTCGCCCGATGGACGATCCACGCGCGGGGCAACGCAGCAGGATTTCGAAACACCTTCATCCCCGTCTTGCTCGTAAACACTTCGATCTGGTCCGGCGAACGCCTCTCGGGAGCGACAGTGTAGTTCACCGCGTACATGCGGCGGGCAGTCCCGATGCCCTGCACGCGGTTGACGTTCAGCGAGAGCGACGCGAGATAACCGCCGAAGTGATCGATGCCGTACCAGTCGCCGAAGTTGTACGGAATCTGTTTGTCGTCGATCTCGGCGCGCACCGGCTCGTTCTGCTGCTGGAGGAAAAGGGCGATGTCGCTGTGCCCGGCGAGGTTCTTGAGGCGAGGCTCGGCCTGATCGCGGTGCTGGAACAGAAAGGCTGCAACACTGCTTAGCTCGATCAGCATCGCCACGACGAGCAAGGCAGGAGCGGCCGCAGGCGACAGGCGGCCCGCACTCCAGGCGGCGAGCGTCGAAGCAATCAAGAAAAAGATGATCATAGAGAGCGCAAGCCGCTCATCATACTGGTATTTAACAATCGACAGAACGAGCACCAACAACGCCAGGAACGCGCCACCCCCGAGCAGCGCCCGCACGACGTTCCGAGTCCAGCGCGAAGCCGAAAAATGATCGATGCCGTATGCCGCCAGTACGGCGAGCGCGAGGTGAAACACGAGAATTGCCGTCCCAGGGCTGCGCGCCTTCTCGACTATCGGCAAGATCGCATAAAGTACTCCTTGAAGAACCGAGTAACCGCCAAGCGCCAGCAAGATTCCTGCGAGCCCAATTGCCGCAAACAGGCGGACAGCGCGTTCGTGCCACGCCGACGCGATCGCGAGGAAAGCGAGCGACACCGCCGTGACGCCCGCGAAAGGATTCGTGTTGCGGTGAATGCCGGGGAGGATGATGCCGAGCACCGAAGCCGGATTGAGGGAGTACATCTCGTGCACGTAATACGGCACGGGCTGATCCCAACTCACCGGACTCTTTGCGCTTACCCAGCGCAGCGAGAGTTTTCCGTATTCGTACGCGGGGAAGGTTTGCAGCGCGCTCGACAGGATCAGGAACACTCCCATGATTGCCGCCGCTTTTAGCGTGGCGGTGCGAGAGCCGGTCAGAAAGAAGTAGACAAACGCGACGCCCAGCGCAAGCGAAATGAAGATCGGAACCTGGTGGTGACCGCTCAGGAACGCCACACCAAGGAACAGGCCAGCCCACGCGGCGCTTGAAACCGGGCGCCAGCCGCGCATGGCGCGCAGAAAGAAGAGGAAGACGAGCGGGGCCCAGACAGCGCCGTTGAGCATCTGCGGCCAATCGGTGGTGCCCACATAGCCGCCGAGCGCGAACGAAATTCCGGCCAACAGACTCGCGGGCCGGCTGCGGTTGAGATCGCGGCAGAGCCAATAGCAGAACAGCGCGGCCTGAAAATGGATGAGCGCGTAATACCAGTGCAGGAAGGACTGCTGGATCCAGCCGTCGCGCAGGGGCAGCAGAAACAGCAGCCAGTTGAGCGGATAGGCGGCGCCGGGCTGCGCCTGTCCAATCAGCGATTGGCCGCCCCACAAATATGGGTCCCACGCCGGGAATCGGCCGGCATGCCATTCGCCGGCTTGAAACTGCAGCCAGGGCAGAACCTGGTGGGCGTTGTCGGGACCGTCGAGCCACGTGTACTGGTTGGTCAGGAGGAGCTTCCAGTAGAAGCCCACGATAATCAGCAGGAGTAAGGCGGGGGCGAGGAACGGCTGCCAGCGGACACCGGCTGCTGGAATCGAAGCGGTCTGGTGCTTTTCAGCCACCGGCACTCTCAGCCATCATAGCGGGAATCCAAATCAAATCAAAGAGTTGGCGTTTGGCATGGGACGTGCCCTATTGGGGGCGAGGCACTGGTTTTATGGAACGCACGCTCGCAGTTCTCTTCCTGATAGCAAGTGCAGTTCCGGCAATCGCCGACGAAAACGACAACGATCCGGACAGCGCATCGCGCGGGGTGGCGCGGCTCAGCGTCATCAGCGGCGACGTCTCGATTCGCAGAGGAGACTCGGGCGATCACGTGGCGGCTGCCGTGAACGCGCCGCTGGTAATCCAGGACCGTGTGCTTACGGGTCACAATTCCCGCGCTGAAATTCAGTTCGATTGGGCGAACATGCTTCGCCTGTCCTCAAACGCAGAGGCGCGCATGGGGGACCTGCAGTACCGGCGCTATCAGGTGCAGATCGCGCGGGGCGTTACTACATTTCGTGTGCTGCGCGATTCGGAAGCCGACGTTGAGATCAGCACTCCCGCGGTTTCAGTGCGGCCGATCAAGAAGGGCGTGTATCGCATCTGGGTGCGGGACGACGGCGTCACGGAAATTACGGTGCGGTCGGGTGAGGTCGAGGTATTTACGCCGAGGGGCGTCGAGAAACTGGGATCGGGCAAGACGATGATCGTGCGCGGGACCGCGTCGGATCCGGAATTCCAGATCGCGCGCGCGATTCCCGAGGACGAGTGGGATGAGTGGAACCGGCGGCGCGATCGTGACCTCGAGCGCAGTGCCAGCTACCGATATGTACCACGGGATGTCTATGGAGCCGACGATCTCGATGGTCATGGGCGCTGGGTTTACGATGAGCCCTACGGCTACGTATGGACTCCTGCGGTCCACGTGGGTTGGGCGCCTTACCGGCATGGACGCTGGGCCTGGATCGATTGGTACGGTTGGAGCTGGATCAGCTACGATCCGTGGGGCTGGGCGCCGTATCACTATGGAAGATGGTATTCGGGACGGCACGGATGGTGCTGGTATCCGGGCACTCTGTACGGGCGGCACTATTGGTCGCCGGCGCTGGTGGCATTTTTTGGATGGGGACATCGCGGTGGCGTGGGCATCGGGATCGGCTTCGGGAGCGTGGGCTGGGTCCCGCTGGCGCCTTACGAGCGCTACCACCGCTGGTATGGGCGCGGCATTTATGGCGGCTACCGCAACAACACGGTCATTGACAATAGCGTTCGGATCACCAACGTCAATATCACAAACGTGTACCGGAATGCGCGCGTGGCGAATGGGGTGACCGGAATCGACGCGGGCGATTTTACGCGCGGGCGATCCGGGAACCGGATTTCCGGCACAGACTTCCGGCGGGCGAGCCTGGTGCAAGGCCAGGTACCGGTGACCCCGGGGCGCGAGAGCCTGCGGTTGGCGGATCGCGAAGTGCGCACGCCCGAAGCCCGGCGGACCGATGATGGCAGGTTCTTCAGCCGGCGTCCGGCACAAACAGTGGATCGTGTGCCGTTCGAGGAGCAGCGGCGCGGGGTTGAGCGGGCGAGCCGGCGGGCGTTTGAGACGCCGCAAACACAAACCGCGGAGGGCGTCGGGCGAGTGGATCGCGGAGACAGCGGGGACGGCCGCGGCGACCGGGCGGCGAGAACCGACCGGCAGGATGCAGGTTCACGAGTTGACGCAGCGGGGCGCGTCGAGCGCGGTGAAGTCCGGAGCGAAGCGGGGCAGACCGGCCGAACCGAACGTGGCGACGGATTTCGGCGCTTGGGCGATACGCCGCGCTCGACCTCCGTCGAGACGCCCAGGCCGGGTGTAGAGACGCCCAGGCCGAGCGAAGTGCAGAGAGGCGGGGAGCGGACCGAGTCGTCCCCGGATCGCGGATGGCGCAGGTTCGGCGATCCGGGGCCGCGCGACCGCTCCAACCCGCAACGGCTCGAAGATGCGGTGGGGCGCGGCGATCCGGGTGGGCGCGTGAACCGCTCCGAGACGCGGACCGAGCCGGAGCGCGGCAGCACTCGCCGGTTCGGTGAGCCGGCGCGCACCGAGAATCAGAATCGTGAGACGCCGCGCGGCGATTCCGAGAGTTGGAGGCGTTTTGAGTCGCAGCCGGCGGCGCCGGCGCCTGAATCGGAGCGGCGCAATCGGGACACCTCCCAGAGCGCGCCGCGGGTCGAGCGTGCTCCGCAGTTTGAGCGTCCCCGCGACTCCGAGCGGATGCGGAACAGCAGTCCGCCGGAGCCCGTTCGTGTGAGTCCTCCGATT
>JBOGMR010000431.1:0-3964 GCA_050746825.1 Bryobacteraceae bacterium
GCCTTGTTCCGGAGGAACTCCCAAACCGCGCCGTGAAACTCGTTTGTGCCGGCCCGCGTGACGGCCACAAAAACGCCTCCGGCATTGCGGCCGTATTCTGCTCCGTAGTTGTTGGTAAGAATCTTGAACTCCTGCAGGGCGTCAGGCGAGGGAAGATTCAACCCCGAGTTGTGTGTGAGGTTCTGGTGCGAAGTACCGTCGAATCGAAACTCATTCTGAGTGTCACGAGCGCCGCCCACGACGACGCGGGGCCCGCTGCGTCCGTTGGTCGGAGCCGTGGGCGCTCCCACAGTGATCACACCGGGAACCACTCTGGCCAGCGCCATGGCGTTGCGGCCGTTCAGAGGCAGTTCCTGAATGCGGGTGCGATCGACCAGCTCTCCTATGGTGGCGGAACGCGTATCGACATCCGGCGGCTGACCGCTGACGGAGACACTCTCGGAGACCGCTCCCACAGTGAGGACGATGTCCACGCGCGCATTCTGGTTCACTACCAGAGTGATGCCCTCCTGAATAAAGCGCCGAAAGCCGTCCCTCTCCGCAGTCAGCGAGTAATCGCCCACAGGAAGATTGGTGATGAGATAGTTTCCTGTTTCGTCGGTCTGAGCGCTGCGGCTGAACGAGGTTCGAACGTTGCGCGCAGTCACCTGAGTTTGAGGAATCACCGCGCCGGTGCTGTCCCGAACCACGCCGAGCAGAGTTGCCGTGGTGGTCTGCGGCGCCGCTGGTCTCGGAATTGCGGCCAGAAGGGGAATTGCGATAACAGATAACAGCCGTTGTCTGCGCATGGTCTCACCCTCGAGTTGAAGCTGTTGTGCGCCAATATTATCACAGCCTCCGCACTCGGGTCGTATCGTGCAAGCCATATCGTGCAAACCAGCCCCATCGCACGAACGATGGCGACTTGGCATAGAATACCTTTCAGACGAAAGGGAGGCTTCCCATGCGACGCTGGCTAGCGGTACTTCTTTTTACGCTGACACTTGCAACTTCGCTCTTCGCGCAAGTGTCAACCGGAACCATCAACGTTGAGATTCAGGACGGCACAGGAGCCGTTGTTCCCGGAGCAACGATCACCATAGTCCGGTCCGGCACGGGCGATGTGCGGCAGGGCGCGAGCAACGAGCGCGGGGCCTTTCGGGCGGCGTTCGCGCCCATCGGCGAGTACACGCTGACCGTCGAGGCGAGGGGCTTCAAGAAGAAGGTGCTAAGCGGCCTTCAACTTCGCGTCGACCAGGACGCCAACATCGGCGTGACGCTGGATCCCGGCGACGTGGTGGAAACGGTGGAGGTCACGGCGGCTACTCCGTTGCTCGAGGCCAGCTCGTCATCGGTGGGCCAAGTGATCGAGAACAAGAAGATCGTTGATCTGCCGCTGAACGGCCGGAATCCATTCGCGCTCGGGCTATTGGCGGGGAACACGAATCCGGTTTTTGGCATGGGTACGAACATGCCGTTTGTCGGCGGAGGCGGCCGGTTCGGCAACAATGAAGTGCTCCTGGATGGCGTGGACAACAACACAATTCAGAATCGCGGCTCGATAGGGCGCGCGGGTATAGCGTACGTGCCATCGGTGGACGCGGTGCAGGAGTTCAAGGTCAAGACGAACAATTTTTCGGCGGAGTTCGGCAAGTCGGCCGGCACGGTGGTGAGCGCGACGATTAAGTCGGGGAGCAACGACTTCCACGGTACACTCTTTGAATTCCTGCGGAACGACAAGTTCGACGCGAATAACTTCTTGACGAACGCGGCAGCCCGTCCGAAGGCAAAATTCCGGCAGAACCAATTCGGCGGCGCACTGGGTGGGCGCATTTTCCGCGACAAGACGTTCTTCTTCGGCGATTACGAAGGCACGCGGCGCAGCACAGCGGCGAGCAGCTCGATTCTTGACGTGCCCCCGGCGGATTTCCGGCGGGGCAATTTCGCCCGGTACTCCACGCGGATTTACGATCCCGCGAGCCGGCGCACCGGTTCGACAGGCGCTGTGATCGCGACTCCATTGCCCGATAACCAGATTCCACAGAGCCGGATTAATCCGACTGCGGCGGCGACGGCGGCGCTGGTTCCGGAACCCAACTTCGGCACGGCCGACGCCCAATCACGCAACTACTTCCGGCAGGCGCCGCGGACCTTCGACGTGGATCGCTGGGACGTGCGCCTGGACCATCGGCTGAGTGCATTCAACACGCTCTACGGGCGGTACTCGTCGTCGGGCGAGGACGAGCCGAGTCCCGGGCGTTTCGACGGCTTTATCGGCGGCGGCTCGGTATTCTCGAACGCCTCGCGCCACCTCGTCCTCAACGACACGCATGTATTCAGTCCCACGGTAGTGAACGAATTTCGCTTCGGCTACACGCGCCACAACGACAGCCAGATCGGCGAAGCACCGAACGGAGTGGGGTTCGCCGACCAGCAACGGCTGGCGTTGTTTCCCTTTCCGGTGCGCGGTTTTCCTACGCTCATTTTCGCCTTTTCCGGCAACATCAGTGGATCGCGACAGTTCAGCGATTGGGGCGGCGGCGGGTCCAATTTGAACATCGAGAACACCTTTCAGTGGGTCGATAACCTGAGCCTCACACGCGGCGATCACACGCTGAAGTTCGGCTTCGACTTCCGGCGGTATCGCTACGAGGTGCTGAAGGGTTCGCCGTTTTTTGGGGAACTGATTTTCGGTTCGACGTTTTCGTCCAGCTCGGATGCACCGGGGTCGGGCGCGCCGCTGGCGGATTTCCTGATGGGCTACCCATCGACGCTGCAAGGTACGCAGATGCTGGACTGGGGGCGCCATCGCTGGATTTATGCCTCGCCTTATTTTCAGGACGACTGGAAGGTCACATCGCGGCTGACCCTGAACCTGGGCATTCGTTACGACCTGTTTACGCAACCGGTCGACGCGCGCGATCGGGGTAGCCTCTTCAATCCTAAGACCGGCCGGTTCCAGCTTCCCGGGGTGGGCGGGTTCTCACGCGCAATCGTGGATGGCGACCACAACAACATCGCTCCGCGAGTCGGCTTTGCGTGGCAGGCGAGACACAAGCTGGTCATTCGCGGCGGCTACGGAATCTTCTACGGCTTACGCGACCAGAATCAGGAGACAACTCAGTTCTCGGGCAATAATCCAAACACACCGGACATCACCGTGCCGCCAGTGTCGGCCGCGAACACGGTGACACCGCCTTTCAGCATCAACACGCCAATCGTGGCGCTGCCGTCCGACACGACGCTTGCCTCTTTTACACCGCAGCAGCCGTTCGTGCGCACGGTACGGACCCAGCTCTTCGACCATTCGCGCTTTCCGCTCCTGCATCAATTCAACCTGAGCTTCCAATATGAACCATTCGCCAACTGGCTGTTCGAGCTAAATCTGAGCGGGTCGAAGGGCCGCGATCTGGCCACGGCGTTTCTGCACTACAACCAGGTACCGTTCGAATTCGCGCTCGACGGCCGGGCGACGCAGGCCAACCGGCCATTCCCGAACATCAACGGCAACATCCCGGCGGTCTCGGACATCGCCACGTCCAGTTATCATGCGCTGAATTTCAAGATGGAGAAGCGCTACTCTTCCGGCCTGAATTTTCTGGCCAACTACACCTGGCAGAAGCTGATGGGCGAAGGGGGTACCGGACCGAGCGCGTTTAGTCAGAACGGAGGCACGAGCTTCGTGCTCGACAACTACAACCTGTCGCTGGAGCGGTCGGTGGATTCGCTGGACGTGCCACAAGTGTTCGTCGCGAGCTACGGTTATGAGCTGCCGGTCGGGCCAGGGAAGAATTGGCTCAACTCCGCAGGTGTTGCAGGGAAGATCTTCGGCGGTTGGCAGGTCAATGGGATCACAACGCTGCGTGGCGGCTTCCCGAGCGATCTGCGGACCAACCGGCTAGCGCCGATCTTCAATACCTTTAACGTACCCGACCGCGTGACTGGCGAGCCGATTCAAGTGGAGAGTAACCGGGGTGTCGACAGC
>JBOGMR010000432.1:0-7691 GCA_050746825.1 Bryobacteraceae bacterium
GCGCCACATTGCGCTCCTCGGTTTCTTTGCGTTGGCGACGCCGGCGTTTGCTCAGACCGGCGGCGCCAGTTCGTTGCCGAACCCGATCGTGCTCGTGATCGTTCTCGGCGCGCTGTCGCTCGCGCCGTTCGTGGTGATCATGCTGACGTCATTCGTCAAAATTTCCGTGGTGCTGTCCATCCTGCGCAACGCACTCGGTACGCAATCGGTGCCACCCAACCAGGTCATCACCGGTCTTGCCTTCGTGCTCACCATCTTCATCATGGTGCCTGTGGCTCGCCAGATGTACGACACAGCAGGCACTGTCTCAAATACGCGCGACATCTTCTCCGAAGCCAGCGTGAAAAGCCTGTACGACGCCGGACAGAAAGGCAAGGAGCCGCTGCGCAGGTTCTTGTCGAAACACACGCATGCACCCGATCGCATCCTGTTCATGGAACTCGCCGCCCGGCTCGATCAGAGTGCGCGGCCGCCGCAGCCTTCCACGCCGCCTGCGACAACTCCGCCTCCTCCCGGCAAGGAAGACTTTCAAATTCTCATCCCCGCTTTCGTGACCAGCGAGCTCAAGGAGGCCTTTCAAATCGGCTTTCTGGTGTTTGTCCCGTTCATCATCATCGACATGGTCATCGCGAATATCCTGCTCGCCATGGGCATGAGCATGCTCTCGCCCAGCGTGATTTCGCTGCCGTTCAAGCTGCTCCTGTTTGTGCTCGTCGACGGCTGGTACATGATCGTGCGCGGCCTGGTGCTGAGTTACGTCTGAGGAGGACCCATGAGCGCCGAAGCCATCGTTCGAATTCTTCGCGAAGCGCTGCTCCTGGTGCTGCTGCTTTCGGGCGGGCCGATGCTTGCCAGCATGCTGGTCGGCTTCATCGTCAGCGTGTTTCAAGCCACCACGCAGATTCAGGAGCAGACCCTCAGCTACGTTCCCAAACTCATCGCGGTTTTTCTGACGATCGCGATCCTCGGCCCGTGGATGCTGACGCAGGCTGTCCGCTTCACGCGCATTCTGTTCGACAGCATTTTGCTGGTGCGGTGAATGGGCCTGCTCGACGCGCTCGCCCGGATCCTCACGGCGCTCGGAATCCGCACCGATGTCGCGACATTTTTGGCGTGGTACGGATTGGCGTTCGCGCGGGTCACGTCCGCGATCGCGCTCGCGCCGTTTCTCGGCGGCGGCGCCGTGCCGGCTCGCGTGAAAGCCGGGCTGGGCGCCGTCATCACCGCGATCCTGTTCATGCACGTGACGCCGCCCGAATCCTCGCGCGCGATCTCACCTCTGTTCTTCGCCGCGCTGCTGGTCAAGGAAGCGATGATCGGCCTCACGATCGGTATTTTGGCGCAGTTCGTGTTCTACGCCGTTCAGATGGCCGGCTCGCTGATTGACACGCAGCGCGGGATGAGCCAGATGACGTTTTTTGCGCCACAGCTTCCCGGCAACGTTTCATCGCTTGGTCAATTGAAGTTTCAGGCCGCGCTCGTACTGTTCGTGACGATCGACGGGCACTTGCTGTTCATCCGCGCTCTCGGCGACAGCTTCCGGCCGCTCCCGCTGATGGAGTTCCCGAAATTCCAGGCGGGCTTCGTGGCATCGGCTGAACAGGCCGCGCGACTCTCCGCCGACGCGCTGCTGATCGCGATGCAACTCGCGGCGCCGGCGCTGCTTGCGCTGTTCCTGGTCGACGTGGCGGCGGGCGCGGTCGGGAAAGTTGCGTCGCAGATCAACGTCCACAATGAAAGCCAGCCCGTGAAATCGCTGGCCGGCCTCGCCGTGCTGCTGCTCGCAATCGCGCTGATCATGACGCAGCTCCGCGGGCGCCTGGAGCAGATGCTGCTGCAGATCCAAAACTTCCTGCGCGGGATGGCCTGAAGGCGATCCTACTGCGCCGGAAACACCTGGCGCAAAAACTCCTGATCGTCGAGGATTGATCGGAAGGCCTCGCGATTCTTCGCCAATCCTTCAAACTGTTTGCGCACGTTCGGATCGAGTTCGCGCGCTTTGCGCAAGGCGGCGGTGGCGGCAGGCTTGTTGCCTGCCGAGTAGTCAATCAAGCCGGTCACGAGATGAGGGTACGCGCTCCGCGGCATGTAGCGAACCGCCCTTGCCGCATCCTCGCGCGCTTCCTTAAGCTGGTTCGCGGCGAGCAGACGGAAAATGCGGCCCTGATAGTTGAGGCCAAGGTTCAAGTCGAGCAGCCGGCGCAGTTCCGGAATCGGCTCGGGATTGTCGTCGACGTTGATGTAAACGTAGCGGTCGTTATTGGTATTGCGCCCGCCACCTTTACGCACCACCAGCATTGACGCCGATTGCTTCCCACGCGCGTCCCCTCCGAAGTCATCGCCTGCCTTGAGCGCGGCGAACAGCTTCTCGGCCAGTTCGCCGCCGGTCGCCTCGAATGCCTTCCCCATCGCCTCCACGACTCCCGGCCCCACTAGAATGTTGCCCTGCGCCGACCACGTCTTGCCCTGCCGGTCGCCCGCCCAGCGCGGCGCGTCCGAGCCGGTGAGCGCCGCCACACCGCCGCGCCCGTCGATCACCGCGATTTGCCGGCCGTCGGCGCCGGGGAATTTGTCTTCGGCCTGCAGCCTGCCGATCACGGCCTTCGCACTGAGTCCTTGCTTCAGCAGTTCGATTCCGCGCGGTCCGTATCCCACATTGACGTTGGCCTGCGTGGCGATCGCGCCCACCCCCGCTTCCGCCCACGGCACCACCGCGCCCACAGAAAAGTAGCGCGATGCCACCGCGACGCCCCAGTCGCCCTTCACGGGGTCGTGGCCGACGATCGAAAACGTCGAGACATTCTCCGCCCGGATCGCCGCGGTAATCATCAACAGGCACGCAAGTCGTTTCATGATTTCTTCAGCATACTCTGCTGTGGCAATCTGAAGGTATGGCGGACCTCCGAAAGCGCTTGCCGGCAAACGTCGAGGGCGAGTTTTACGTCGACTCGACTTGCATCAACTGCGACACCTGCCGACAGCTCGCTCCGTCAGTCTTCGGCGAGACCGATGATTTTTCGTTCGTCTATGCTCAGCCGCAAGATGATGTTGAAACGCGGAACGCACTGCGCGCTCTGCTCGCGTGTCCGACGGCGTCGATCGGCGCCGCCGGCAAGAGTCATGCGAAGGAGGTTGTGAGCGATTTTCCGCTGGCGCTCGATGGCGGCGTTTATTACTGCGGCTTCAATTCGCCGAAGTCGTATGGCGGAAACAGCTACTTCATCGTCCATCCGGACGGCAACTGGATGGTCGATTCTCCGCGCTACGTGGAGCCTCTCGCGCGCCGCCTGGAGGCTCTCGGCGGCGTGCGGCACATCTTCCTGACGCATCGGGACGACGTCGCCGATGTGGACAAATACGCGCGCCGCTTTGGCAGCCGGCGCATCATTCACCGTCACGAGCTTTCATCGCAGCCCGATGCCGAACAGGTCATCGACGGCATCGAGCCGGTCATGCTTGCGCCGGATTTCGTCGCGATTCCGGCTCCCGGCCACACGCGCGGACACTGCGTTCTGCTCTACCGCAACCGGTTCCTTTTCACCGGGGATCATCTCTGGTGGAGCCGCGAGCGCCGCCGCCTCAACGCCGGCCGCTCCGTCTGTTGGTACTCGTGGCCGAAGCAGGCCGCGTCGATGGCCTCGCTGCGCAACTACTCCTTTGAGTGGGTCCTCCCCGGCCACGGCGGGCGCGTCCGCCAATCGCCCGATAAGATGCGGGCGCAGCTTGACGGCCTGATTGCCGAAATGAAAGCGGTCGCTTAAGATAACCAAGCGGGAGGCTGCCATGCACAACTCGTCCGTAGTCGTTGCCATTTTGTCTTTCGCTACGCTTGTTGCGGGCGCGGAGAGGAAAATCGTCATCACCGGCGCGGATCGGCAGGCCTGGGCGTTCAACGATCGGGCGATGCGCGAATACCGGGCGGCGGCCAAGGACGTGAATTTTGTGATGGCCACCTCTCCTGCGGATCTTGCGCGCGAGATCACGGACGCCGACGCGGTAATCGGAGGCATAGCCAGAGACCTGTTTCCGAAAGCCAGAAAGCTCAAGTGGGTCCAGTCGTACAGCGCCGGCGTTGAAGACTACAACTGGAAAGAGTTCGTCGAGAGCGACGTCGTGTTGACCAACTGCAAGATCGTGCAGGGTCCGAACATCGCCGACCACGCGATGGCCATGCTGCTCGCGCTGACGCGCGGCCTGAACCGCTACATCCCCGGGAAAGTCAAAGAGGAGTGGGACCGCGGCGGCGAAGGGCTTCAGGAGCTGCAGGATATGACGGCGGTCATCATCGGAGTCGGCGGGATCGGATCGCAGATTGCGCAGCGCGCGCACGGCTTCGGGATGAAAGTGATCGGAGTCGATCCGAAGGACATGCCGCCGAGCCTGAACGTGAGCCGCATGGTGTACCCGTACCAGCTCGACACAGTGTTGCCGCTCGCCGACGTCGTGTTCGTCGCCGCTCCGCTCACGTCTGAAAGCCGCCGCATGGTGGGACAGCGCCAGTTCGATCTGATGAAGAGGAATAGCTACTTCATCGCGGTTTCGCGAGGCGGGCTTTACGATACCAACGCTTTGATGAAGGCGCTCGACGGTAAGCGCCTCGCGGGCGCCGGGCTGGATGTGACCGATCCGGAGCCGCTGCCGAAGGGACACGCGTTGTGGAAGTTTCCGAATGTGGTGATCACGCCGCACGTGGCGGGAACGTCACCCGGATCGCACAACCGCCGGGTCGGAGTCATCCGGGAAAACATCCTGCGCTTCGCGCGCGGCGAGCCGCTGATCAACGTGGTGGATAAACGCAAAGGCTACTGACCCGTACCGTGTGCAGGCGATTGTGCCCGCCTACAGCAACGGCACAATCGTATCCGGCCCGGCGCCTGCGGGCGAATCGATAATCCGAGTCACCTTCTTGTCCGGCACCGACACGATCGCAATCTTATCGCTATCCTGAAGTCCCAGATAGGCCGTACGCCCGTCGCGCGAAAGCGAGAGCGACAGCGGCCGGCCGGGCAACCGGGCCTCGCCGACCTGCTTCCGGCCCTGCACATCCGCAAAGCCGATGCCCTCGCCCGCTTGCAGGTTATACACGAGCATCTTCTCGTCCGGTGTCAACGCAATGCGCGCGGGATTCACGCCAGTCTTGATCTCACCGGCAATTTCGCGCTTCGCCGTATCGATCACCGAAATCGTATTGCTGACGGCGTTGGTCAGATAGACGAACCTCTCGTCGCGTGACATCACGCCGCCCTGAGGATTCTTGCCCATCGGGATGAGCTTCTCGACATTCCCCGACGCAAGGTTCACGACTGCCACCGTTCCGGAATTCGCGTTGCTGACGTATGCAGTCTCCGCGCGCGGGCCGAGCAGCACCATGTGCGGATTTTGCCCCTTGACGTCGTACTTGCGCAGAACTTTTCGCGCGGCCGGGTCGACAAGCAGCAGCCCGTGCGGATTCTCGATAGTCACCAGGATCTGGCCGGTCTTTGGCAGCACCGCCATGCCGTGCGGGCGCCGGTGCGAGCCGAGGTCGATCACGCCGGTCTTCACGCGCGCGGCCAGGTCGATAATCGAGATCGTGTTGACGCCTTCCCCGGGATCGGTCATCCACAACAACCCGTTGTCGCTGACGTAAAGGAGACGCCGGTCCGGCGAGAACGCCATCTCATGCGGAAAACTGCCGACTTTGATTTCGCTCAGGCGCTTGCCGTCGCCGGAATAGAACGACACCAAGCCTGCCTTCTTTTCGACCACAGCCATCGCGGGCTGCTGGCCGATGAGGCGCGCTGCACCAAAGGTCACCAGCAAGATCGAGAAAATAAGTTTCATCCGCGGCTCCTTGCTCAGTTTATCTCGTTGGGTTACGCTGGCAACTGGGATGGACCGAACGCGGACTCGATTTCTACTGTTGTTGATCATGGTGGCGCTCTGGACTCAAGCCTGCGCGGAGAAGCACGTGGTGACGACGCCGGTGCCGCCCCCTCCTCCGAAGAATCTGGCGAAGTGACACCGAGCGTGAGGAGCAAGTGGTACGCGGACGCAGGCTCGAACTGGGCGAGCGAGAACGCGGCCTGGATTTCACCGCGCCCCGCCTGTATATTCTCGATGGCGGCAAGGACCTTGTCCCGCAGTGAAGCGACACGCCGGCGAGGCTGGTTTCATCCAGCGCTGCCAGGCTCACAAGAAACGGAATATCCTCGATCACCTGCCGGAGGAGCACAAAGCCGACGTGAAACGGAAGTTGCGTCAATTCCGAAAAGTGATCGGTTATCGAGAGATTCCGATGCTTTTATCCTCAATGAAAAAGGAGGTCTCGAAAAAGAGGCTTGCGTAAGGAACAGCGGTCGCGTAGTCTATGCAATCGCACGGGGAGGCACTACTGCCCCACCGTTCCTTCCGTTTCCAGTGATCCCCGCCTGTGCTCTGGTGGCCACTCAGACTGTGCTTGCGTGGCAACAGCGAGAACCAACGCAAGGCTGAATTTCAGTACGTGCACCGCGGTTCTCCGAAATGACGATATCTCACCCGGCTGGAATCTGTCCAATCGTCCCAGCAGCGGCAGCTGAGAGTCCGCGCCACGAGTACGGACTAGCGTGGCGAAATCTGCACGCGCGCCAGCTTCCCGTTTTCGAATTCGAGTCTCGCCGACTTTCCGGACTCAAGCTTGTACGTCAGGAACTCGACGCCGCCGCTCATCTTCATGAAGGGTTGACCGAGCTTTTCGACAACTTCGTCGCGGGTCGTTCCGGCCGCAATTTCCTTCAGCCGTTCGTCTGCGATCGGGGATGGGGGCGGCGGAGCCGGAGTCGACTCGATCATCGGGACAGCGCCTGAAGGAGCCGCGCTCGCCGAGGCGAGGCCACCCAGGGTGTGCAGGTTCGGGCGGCGTCCTTCGGCTCTCGCCTGGCGGGCCTCGGCGAGTAACGCCTCGTGCCGCGCCTGCAGCGCCTGGAGTTTCGGATCCTGCGAGCGAGCCTGCTTGTTCCGCTCCACTTCCTCCTTAAATTGCGCCATCCTGGCATCGAAGGCGCGCATCTCGGCGTCGAACGCCTCCATCAGGGGACGGGGGATCTTTCCCTTCTCGTCGCTGCAGACGTCGGCGCCTCCGATACAGGCGTAATAGGTGTTGAACGATTTCGCGTACACGCGGTCCGGCTGCCCCTTGCATTTCCCGCCGCCAAAGTGGACGTGTGCCGGTTTAAAGATGAGTTGTCCCGGCTTGAGGGTCGGGATCCCCTGGACAGGACTGCCGCCGACCGGAGACTGCGCGCTCGCCGCGAGCGCCGCAAAGAGCGCCATAACCAACACCCGCATGAGCGTGAGTTTACCAACCGGCAGACCGGCGATCAATAAGTAGGTAGTAGTAGATCGTGCGGCATTTGTGCCTTGGGAAATGCCGGCTCAGAGAGGCTGCCTGCTGTGATTCAATAGTGAGTTATGTCCAAGCTCACCGTGACTTTTGGCGAAATCATGCTGCGACTCGCGCCGCCCGGGTTCGAGCGATTTCTGCAGACGCCGCAGTTCGTTGCGACCTTCGGGGGCGGGGAGGCCAACGTCGCGGTGGCTGTGGCCGGCTTCGGACTTCCGGCGGCCTACGTCACGGTGCTGCCGCCGAACCATCCGATCGCCGATGCGGTCGTCGCCGAGCTGAGGCGCTTCGGAGTCGATCCTTCGCGCATCGTTCGGAAGAACGGCCG
>JBOGMR010000433.1:0-4545 GCA_050746825.1 Bryobacteraceae bacterium
GCTCTACGCTATGAGTAGCGATGCGTCTTCGTGCGAGCGTTAGTTGCCGCCCGCCTTACCGTTTCGAAGCGCATCGATGCTCCATGGGCCCGGCCCAGCCGCCGAAACATAAAGCCAGAGGAACGCGAAGAAGACCGCCGGTGCGCCGCCATTCAGAACCGGCCAGAACCCCTGATGAGCGTGACCTATGAAATAGGCTACCGCCATCTGGCCCGACAGCAGGAACGCAACGGGGCGAGTGAACAAGCCCACCAACAGGAGCGCGCCTCCAATAAACTCCAACAGGCCGGCCACTCCGGGGAGCGAAGTCAGTGATGCTGTGCCGCCGCCAGGCATCACTGCCGCAGGAAACCCGAAGAGCTTCGTTGTTCCGTATTGCACGAAAAGAAACGCAGCGATAATGCGGAGCACACTGAGCAGGTACGGCGCCGAATGACTCCAGCGCGCTGCCGGACTGGTATCGCTCATTGTTCCTCCTGGGCTACAACTCTCGCGAAACGTTCGCGACGCGGCAGGCTCACTGCCTCCCGAAGAGAAGGTAACATAACGCCGCGCCGGCCACCGACATCGAAAGGCCCCACGCAAGCAGCTTGTTGAACAGGTCCCGGCTATCCGATCCCACCGGAGCTGAGGCGATGCACAAAGCGCCGATCGTCGAGAGAGGCGAGACATCCACCAGGTGAGAGCCGACATTCATCGACGATGCGATTGCCAATGGAGCGGCGCCGCCGAGCCGTTCCGCCAGGCCCGGAACCATGGGCAGAAAAGCTGGTAGAACGACGCCGGACGTGCTGCTATAAACCGAGATGATTCCCGTAATGAAAGCCACGACAGGGGTCACGGTGTTGCGTGTAGCGAGCTGAGCAAGCAGGGAGACGAAAAGGTCAAGGCCGCGCGTCTTTTCGAGCAGTGCGATGAGAACGCTCACGCCGCACACCATGACGATCACGCCCCACGGCATTTTCTTGATCGCGTCGAGATCGTCGGCCGATTTGATGAGGACCAGCAGAACGGCGATCAGAAACGCTCCCAGGCCGACGTTGACCTTGAAGAAAATCACGCTCACCAACAGAAGGCCGATACCGGACAGCGTGATCCAGTGGCGGGTCTCGAGCGGATCATCGATTGGCGGCTCTGTCGTGGATTCCTCCGGCGCGCCCGCGAACAGCTTCGAGGCCCCGAAGAGGAAGTAGCCGCCGAAGGCCATGATGGCATGAGCGAGCGCGTTATACAGATACGTTTGCCCTTCGAGCCCGGCCAGCCCGATGCGCGTCATCAGGCTGTTGACGATAATGCCGGTGGGGGCAAACGGAGAAAGCGAGCCCGCGTTGGCCCCGTTTCCGACCATGATGGCCATGAGAAACAGGGGAATTCCCACGCGGCCGGCCGTGGCCATCGCCATTGGCGCAAGCAGCGCGGCCGTCGCGATGTTCCCGGGCCCCAGCGAAGCGAGCCCGGCGGCGAGAACGAAAAACATGATGGGAATCACGCCGCGGTTTCCACGGCACACGCGGACCGCGTGATGCGCCAGCTTGTCCAGAGTGCCGTTGGCCTGCGCGAGCGTGAACAGCAGCGTCACGCCTGTAAGCGTCAGGAATAACTGGGTGGGAAAACCGGCCATGACTTCATTCGCCGTCATACCGGCAAAGTACACGCCGATGATCCAGGCGAGCGCGATCGAAAGCAGGCCGACGTTCAATCGCGAAACACAACTGACCACGATCGCAAACGCCAGCGCGCTCAGGGACAGCGCGGCCAGGCTCATTCCGGATTCACCAGAAGGGAGTGAAGCAATTCAGCGGGATGCAGAGCCCGGACGCCGGTGAAGTCTTCCACCTGATGCCGGCACGATACCCCGCTCGCCACCAGCACGGAGCCGGGTTCGAGTTTTCGAGCCGCGGGCAGCAGCCGCCGCTCGCCGATCTGTTTCGATAGGTCGAAATGATCGCGCACGTATCCGAATGAGCCGGCCATGCCGCAGCAACCCGCGTCGAGATCGATCACCGACGCGTCCGGGATGCGGGACAGGAGCGACTTTGCCGGAGCCAGCAGTCCCATGGCTTTCTGATGGCAGTGTCCGTGAAGCAGGATTTTCGACGGACCCTCCCAGAGGTTCAGTCGCGATTCGCCCTCGCGGTGCAGAAACTCCTCGAACAGGAAACAGGATTCGGCGACACGCAGCGCCTTCTTCTGTCGCTCGCCGCGCAACAGCGACGGAACATCCTCGCGCATTGCCGAGAGGCAACTGGGTTCGAAGAAAATGATCGGCTTTCCTTGCGAAGCCAGCGGGTATAAGAGTTCTGTGTTCCGCTCGGCCCGCTCGCGCGCCTCGGCGAGCAGGCCTTGGGAGATGAGCGGCCGGCCGCAGCATTGATTCGGCGCGATCGCCACGGAGACTCCCGCCGCCTGAAGCACCGCCGCTCCCGCGACGCCGATCTCGGGATTGTAGTAGTTGGTGAAGGTGTCGGCGAAGAGCAGCACATCGGCCGAGCCCCGGCTCCTGAATCGCTCCTCAAACGTAAGCCGCGCCCACGCAGGCGGTGTCCGCCGCCGATCCAGCCCGAGCAGCGTTTCATTCAGCGCGCGAACAACCGCGTTGCGCGCCACCCAATTCGACAGCGGCGCGAATCGGCTGCCCCAGCGCGCCATTTCGTGGACGTGCCCGAGAACTCGCGCGCGAAGCGGAATGCCATGCCGCCTCCAGTATCCGGAAAGGAATTCACTCTTGAACCGCGCGACGTCGACACCCACGGGACACTCTGCTTTACAGGCGCGGCACTCGAGACACAGGTCCAGCACTTCGCGCACGCCGCCGGAGGTTAAGCCGGATTCGTCGAGGCGCCCCGCCATCGCGAGCCGCAGAATGTTGGCGCGGCCGCGCGTCGAATGCGCCTCCTCAAGCGTCGCCATGTACGACGGACACATCGTGCCTTCGAGCTTCTTCCGGCACGCGCCCAGGCCGCTGCACATTTCCACCGCTCCGGCCATCCCGCCGTAGTCGGAGTAGTCGAAGAACGTGTCTACCGGCTGCGTGCGATACGCGGATCCGTAGCGGAGGTTCTCGGTGATCGGAGGCGCGTCGACGATCTTGCCCGGATTCAGAATGCCGAGAGGGTCGAACGTTCGCTTGATGCTTCGAAACGCCTCATAGAGCGCCGGCCCGAACATTTTCCGCATGAACGGACTTCGCACCAGCCCGTCGCCGTGTTCGCCGGAAAGCGCGCCGCCGAACTCGAGCACCAGGTCGGAGACGTCGTTGGCAATCGCCTCGAACTTGCGGACGCCGTCGCCGGTCTTCATGTTGACGACGGGACGCACGTGCAGACATCCGACGGAGGCGTGCGCATACACTCCGGCGGTCGTCTGGTGACGCCGGATGAGCGCCAGAAACCGGTCGATGTAATCCGCGAGCTTGTCCGGCGCCACTGCTGTGTCCTCGACAAACGAGAGCGACTTGGCGTCGTCTTTCATCGCCATGGACAGTCCGAGCGCGGCTTCGCGAAGCCCCCAGATTCGCGCCTGCGCAGCCAGATCCAACGCCCGGTGATAGTGGTACCCAAACTGACGGGCAACCAGATCGCGCTCGAGGGCGTCGAGGCGCGGAGGCAAATCTTCGCCGCGGCCGGCGTAAAACTCCACGCACAGCAGCGCTCCCGGATCCCCTTCGATAAAGGTGCGGCGCATCCGATCGAGCGCCGCGTTCTGTTTCGTGTTGTCCAGGATGAAGCCATCCATCACTTCAACGGCGGAAGGTTTGTGTTCGAGAATCAACGGCGTCGCCCGGAGGGCCTCAATCAAATCAGCGAAGTGAATCGCCATCACGGCCTTGGCCTTCGGGAGCGGCACCAGGTTGATCTTCGCTTCGAGCACCACGCCGAGCGTCCCTTCCGAGCCGACCATTAGCTTCGTCAGATTGAAAGGCCGGCCCGGGACGAATTCGTCGAGGTTGTAGCCGCCCACTCGCCGCAAAATTTTCGGGTAACGCCGCTCGACTTCGTCCGCGCAATCCGCGGCGACGCGCCGTACCTCGCGGTAGCAGACCGCCTCGAGCGAATCTCCTGCGCAAGCTGCGTCCAGTTCCGCGGGCGAAAGCGCGCGCAACGTGACCACAGAGCCATCCGACAGCACGACTTCCTGCTCGATGACGTGATCGATCGTCTTGCCGTAGAGCACCGAGCGCGCGCCGCTCGAGTTATTGGCCATCATGCCGCCAAGCGTGGCGCGGCTCGCGGTCGAGATATCCGGAGCGAACCGTATCGCGTGCGCCTTCAGCGCCGCGTTGAGCTCATCGAGAATAATGCCCGGTTGCACTCTCGCCCACCGCTCCGCCGCGTTCACTTCAAGAATCCGATTGAAATATTTCGAAGTATCGATCTGAATCCCGGAGCCGATCGCCTGGCCGGCTTGCGACGTGCCGCCGCCGCGCGCGGTGATTGGGCAGTGGTGCCTGCTGCATATGGCAACTGTGCGGACAACGTCTTCGCGCGTTTGGGCAACGACGACTCCGAGAGGTTCGATCTGGTAGACGCTCGCATCGGTGGAGTA
>JBOGMR010000434.1:0-15270 GCA_050746825.1 Bryobacteraceae bacterium
CGCCGGCCGCTACGAGGTAGTAGCGTTGCAGCCGGGCGATTACGAAGTCAAAGCGACGAAAGCAGGCTTCGCCAATCTGGTTCGCACCGGAATCTCCATTCCCGTCGGACGCAGCGCCGTGGTCGACCTCGGCCTGCAAATCTCGTCAACCGTCGAGACAGTGACGGTCAACGAGAACACCGCCGCTATCGAGACCGATAAGACCGAAGTGTCGACGGTCGTCAATCTCAAAGACATGATGAACCTGCCGCTCAACGGCCGGCGCTGGGACGCGTTCGTGATGACGACGCCGGGCGCCACCAACGACGGCGGTTTCGGGTTGGTCAGCTTCCGCGGCATGTCCGGCCTGTACAACAACAACATGATCGACGGCATGGACAACAACCAGGCTTTCTTCTCGGAAGCCAAGGGCCGGACCAGGCTTTCCTACGGCGTCAGCTCGGAAGCGATCCAGGAGTTCCAGGTCGGCACCAGTAATTTCTCGGCGCAGCACGGCCGCTCGGCCGGCGGCATCGTGAACGCCGTCACGCGCTCCGGCGGCAATCAGATGCATGGTACGTTTTTCTATTTGATCCGGGACGAGGCGCTAAACGCCGCCAATGCGACGTCAGGCCCCGTGCTTCGCGGCCTCGGTCTTGCCGAGAAGCCGAAGGATCGCCGCCAGCAGTTCGGCCCGTCCGGCGGCGGCGCACTCATCCAGGACAAGTTGTTCTACTACCTGAGCTACGATCAGCAGATTCGCCGGTTCCCAGCCGTCATCGTGCCCGATTCCACAACGTTTCTCACGCAGACCGGCACGGCCCCGGGATTCAACAATTCCATCAGCTTCTTCCGGGGGCTGCTCGGCCCGCAGAGCCGCGAAGGAAACCAGTGGCTAGGGCTCTCGAAGATTGATTGGAACGCCACGCCGCGCAACCAGATTTCATCCACGATCAATATCCTTCGCTGGGATTCGCCGAACGGTGTCCAGACGGCGCCGACCCATCGCAATCACGCAAGTGCGAACGGATCCGACATCGTCAGCACAGAGACGTTCATCACGCGCTGGAACGCGGTTGTAACGCCGAGCTTTGTCAGCGAGCTGCGATTCCAGTGGGGCCGCGATTTCGAAGCTCAGGTGCCGAACGCGCCTGGCCCTTCCGTCAGCGTCACCAACGGCCTCGCGTTCGGGATGCCCAATTTCCTGCCGCGCGCCGCTTATCCGAATGAGAAACGCTGGCAGATTTCGCAGAACCTGAACTGGCTGAAGGGGCGCCACTCGGTCAAATACGGCTATGACGTCACGCGCGTGACCGACTCGATCATCAACCTGTTCCAGGGCGGCGGCGTTTACAGCTATGGAACGCTGAACGATTTCGCGCTCGATTGCGGCAGCCCCAACTCGGTTCCGCTGACGAATTGCCAGGCCGCGCCGGCCACTGCCGGGCCGGGTATCGCCGGCAAGCACTACACCAGCTTTGCGCAGACCTTCGACGCGCTGGGCCTCGGCGGCGCTACCGACTTCAACACTGTCGACCTGGCCTTCTATTTCGAGGACAGCTACAAACCAAAACCGACGCTCACGTTGAACCTGGGGATCCGGTACGAATTACAAACGATGCCGTCTCTGTCCGGGAATCCCGATGTGCCGGCCACCGCGCGTCTCAACACCGACAGGAACAACATCGGCCCGCGGTTCGGATTGTCGTGGGATCCGTTCGGCCGGCACAAAACCGTGATCCGAGCGGGGGCGGGAATGTACACGGGCCGGACGCAGAACTCGACCATGTTCAACCTGATCAACAACAACGGTCTGCGATTCAAGGCTTATTCGTTCATTCCGACCACGGCTGGCTCTCCCACGTTCCCCAACACTCTGCCGTCGATTCCAACCGGCGCCTCGGGGAGACCGGACCTCGTGTTCGCTTCGCATGATTTCGCCAATCCGGTGATCTATCAAATGGAGTTTGCGATCGAGCAGGAGATCGTGAAGGATTTCACACTCAACGCCACCTACATGGCGACGCGCGGCCAGAGAATGCCGCTGTTCCGCGATACGAATCTGAACCCGGCCTCGCAAACGGCCACTTACACCGTTTGCCGCGACGTCCAGGTGGGAACTTCTCTCGCGTGCCCTAACGTCGAGCGGACGATGACGGTTCCGTTCTTTGCCGGCGCGCGTCCCAATGTGAATTATGGCTTCATGACGGCGGTCGAGAGCGTCGTCAACACCTGGTACAACGGGTTGGTGATCCAGGCCAAGAAGCGGTTCTCGAAGGGCTTCCAGATGCAGGCGGGCTTCACAGTTTCGAAGGCTCAGGATAACTTGCAGAACTCGGTGACCTTTACTTCGAACAACCTGCCGCTCAATCCGTTCAACGTGCGGCAGGACTACGCGCTCTCGGACTTCGATCAGCGCAAGCGCTTCTCTCTGTCGTCCTATTGGGATCTGCCGTTCCATTCGCTCAACAACGCGGCGATGCGCCGCTTGCTCGCCGGATTCCAGATTTCAGGCATCCTGACGCTGGCCGAAGGGCGGCCGTATTCCAGCATCATCTCCGGCAACCCGACGCCGGCCGGAACGTTCTCGGGAATACTCGGCGCGGGCGGCAGCGCGCGCGTTCCGGACATCGGCCGCAACACGTTCACCAATCCGGGCCTGGCGACGATCGATCTACGCATCGCCCGCGAGATCAAGTTCTCCGAGCGTGTGCGCTGGCAGTTGATCGCCGAGTCGTTCAACGTCGCCAATCGCGTGAACATCACCGGTATCAATACGACGCGGTACAACATTCGCAACACGGTGTTGTTCCCCCGCACCGACTTCCAGTCGATCCAATCGACCGGCACGAATCTGACGCGCGAGCGGCAGTTCCAACTGGGCACGCGGTTCACGTTCTAGTGCTTTGTAGGGCGGCCAATTTGGCCGCCGCTGGGCTTTCAGCCCGGCGCGTTTCTGACGGTAGCGCGTGACCGCAGGGCTGACTGCCACTCAGGTCCGGACTCGTTCCGGCGCCTCTGTTTGGTTTTGCGCTGCCGCTTTGCGGGTAAACGATTTCGTCGCGCTACGCGGTGAATGAACGGCCCCGCCATGCTATGCTCATAGAAACGGCAGGCTGAGAAACCCCTCGCGCGCACTGCGCGTCCATGGGATATTCGGGTTTTCCGGCCCGGTTCAGTGTTGCGTCTCGCCCATGACTTTGAGGTTTGAATGAATAGATTCTTGCTTGCCGGCGCGCTCCTCGCGCCGAGCCTCTTCGCCCAATCGCCTGCCACGCTCGCCTGGTCGAGCTATCTGTCGGGCAATCGCTCGGACCTCGCGCGCGCCGTTGTCACCGACGCCGCGGGCAACGTCTGGGTGGCGGGCAATACGTCCTCCGTCTTCGACTTTCCCGGGCCGAACGACCCGTTCCAGAACCAGCCAAAGGGCGGGACGGATGTGTTTGTTGCCAAGTACAAGCCGGAACCGGACGGCAAAGCGACGCTGCTTTTCTGGACGTGGCTGGGCGGCGCCGGCGATGACGAGGTCGCCGCGATCGGCCTGAACAGCTCCGGTCACGTCTGCCTCACGGGCGCCACAACCTCCAACGATTTTCCACTCACCGGAATTTCTTTCCAGCAAAACAACGCCGGCGAGGCCGATACCTGGGTGGCCGTCATCGATCCTTCCGTGGCCGGCGCGGGCTCATACATCTTTGGTTCCTACTATGGTGGAACCAGAAGCGAGATTCCGAAGGCGATCTTTGTCGAGCCCGGCGGCGCGATGGTGATCGCCGGGTACACATCTTCGACGGAGCTGCCGAACGTCACCTCGAACGTGCAGGGCAGTCCTCAGGGCGCTTGGGAGACGTTCTTCATCCGGGTAGATCCCACGCTCTCGAGCACGCTGACGTACGCCAGCTTTTTCGGCGGGAGCGCGACCGATGTTGCGACCGGAGTGGCCGTCGATCGAAACGGCGTGATTTGGATCACGGGCTATACCACGTCGGATAACTTCCCGGTTACCGGAAACGCTTACCGGGCGACGAAAGCGTCTTACTTCGATTGCTTCCTCGCTGCCATCGATCCGGGCAAGCCCGGCCTCGACGCGCACGTCTACGGAACCTACTTCGGCGGCGGCAACCGTGAGGAACCGACCGCAATGATCATCGATTCGTCGGGCGCCTTCTGGATCACCGGATTCACTTTTTCGAATGACTTTCCGATCACGGCTGCGGCGGCCTATCAGCGGGAGATCTCGGGCGAGATCGACGGCTTCGTCATGCGCCTTGATCTGAGCCGCCCGCCGAGCGAGGTCATCACGTACTCAACCTACATCGGTGGATCGGGTTTCGATCTGCCGAACGCCTTGACGCTGCTGCCGGACGGCCGTGTGGCCGTGTCGGGCTACACGATCCTGGGCGAATTTCCTACAGCGGGCCGCCAGCTTCAACAGAATCCGGGTGGGGGCTCCGGGGACGGCTTCGTCGCTATCATCAACACCAGAGTCGCCGGTCCGGCGGCGCTTGAGTATTCGAGCTACGTCGGCGGCCGTTTTACGGACAATGTGGTGGCGATGGCTCCGGATGGCGCGGGCGGACTGATCCTGGCAGGCTACACCACGTCGCCGGATTTCCCGGTGACGGACGGCTCCACGCGACAAAATCCCGCGATACTGCCGAGCGGCTTTCTCGCGCGGATCACCCGGTGAGCCATTGCCGGCGGGTTACCGAGGCGCGACAGTCAGGGAGCGGTCACTCGTGCCGCAGCGTGGTCATCGGATCGATCCGCGATGCGCGCCAGGCCGGCAGATACGACGCCCCAAACGCCATCGCCGCGAGTATCAACGTCGCCCCGCCGAGCGCAGCCGGATCTTGACGTTGAACAATGAACCTCCCGCGGCTAATCCACGTCAAACGCGCCGCGGGGCGGGCAAAGGATCTCGAAACAGTGGCGGCGCGGGAAGCGATTCTGGAAGAAGGGCCGCTAAGCCACAGTCTTATTTGAAGCCGCCCGTGGAGTGCAGGGTCACCTGCTCCTTAGGCGCCGACAGGTATCCGATCACGTAGTCCTTATCCACCTCGTTGACGACGATCTCGTACGGCATCCGCGAACGCGTCACATAGAATTGCACCGGCTCGTTAATCCCACGATCCCGCTTTTCGGTCCTCTTTTCCCCGGAGACCACTTCCAGCGTGTAGCGATTGTTTTTCGGATCGGTCTTTTTCAAGACTACCGAAACGCCTCCCACGCGTTGCGGCTGCTTGGCTCGCTGCAGGTGAAAATCGAAATAATTCCGCTCCCCCAGCATTTTCAGCGCCGCCAATTCCCGCGCATTCGTCGCGATGTGACCGCTCTGTACCCCCAGGTCGCCTGTGACCCTTTTCAGGTCGCCAACCGTCCTCTCCAGCTCGAACCGCGTTGCGGTTACTTGCTCTTTAATGCTGGCTACATCCGCGCTCACCGTTTCAATCCTGTTGTTATTGGCAACGGCTACCTGCTTCACCTGTCCGATTTCCGAGGCGACTTCTTTGTGCTGGCCCTGGTGCTCCTCACCCATGCGACCCACAATCCGGTCCGCATGCCGGACCGCTTCGGTCTTTGCGCGATTCGCCGCGATGGTCACTTCACCCCGAGTGTCGGTCAACTGGCTCTCCAGTTTGCTGCGCAGCGCTTCGATCTTCGCGATTTCGCCGTTCACCCTGTTCTTGTCGATGGATGTGGTGGCCGCGGGCGCGGTCACCTTGATCTTGCTCAGTTCAGCCACGATCGATTGGCGCAGGCTCACAACGTCGCCGCGAATGTGGGCCACTTGCCAGTAGAGGTTGCCAATAGCAATCAGAAAGGCCACGGTCGCGCCCACGATGATGGCTGTGCGTGTATTTTCAGAGGACCCGGTCACAGAAATACTCCTATCCAGTAACCCAGTGTAAAATCAGACGGTTCGATAGGCCATCCGAAGAAACATGTATTTAGGCGTCAGGAATTAACCGTAAGGTGGAGTACTCCGGGTACAGGACATCCGGTACACGACACACTCCAGGTCCTGGAACCGGGGATTAATCCCAGGGCCTAAAGCGCGGTTTTTGTTACGATTTTGGCTGCTTGATCCAGGCGTGCCTGGGATCGTCGCTCCAGGCCCCGTAGGTGCGTCCTTCGCCCGCCAGGACCCAGGTGTAATTCAGCGTATAACCCGGGCAGGCTACCACGGGATGATAACCGCGCGGGATGAGCACCGTATCGCCGTGCTGAACCGGGTAGGCGTAGTCAAAAGGATCCGGATCGGCCGGGTCGGAATATACGCGCATGAAGCCAAACCCTTGTGTTGGTTCAACTTGGAAGTAGTATACCTCTTCCATCGGCACCTCCGCGGGCGGCGCGAACCGATCGTGCTTGTGGGGTGGGCAACTCGACCATCCGCCCGGCTCATTCACGGTTTCTCCCGCGATCAGGTGCGCGGCGTCGATGTTGTTCGCAATATGTGTAAACACCGTCCGGGTCCAGTTGTCCTTCCCTACACGGTTGTGCATGGCCTGCTCGCCGCGGACCAGCTCCGGGCCCGGCCCCTTCTTTCCCAGCGCGCCGGTCACCGTAAGCCGCGCATCGCCGTTTCGGCGCACCAGACGGACCTTAGCACCTGCGGGGACATATACCATCGGCGCCGCTTCCCGAATCGAATCCCGGGCTCCGAACTCAGCGGTCCAGCGCCCGGCTGGCGATTCCACCTCCACACCGGCCGGCCCGGCGTAGGAATCGATGCATAACTCCTCCTGGCCGCTTTCAAAGGTGTGCTCGCGCAGGTTGCCCGACAACTGCACCACCGTCATCGTGAGGTATTTGAGTCCCTTGCCTCGCTCGACGATCGGATAAACGCCCGGGGCTTCGCCTGAGGATTTGATGTGCAGGTTCATAGGTTCAAGCTATCATAGGGGGCGTGACTCGCGAGGTCCTCGCTCTCGCCTTGCTCGCCGCAGCGCCGCTGGGCGCCGATAGTTGGCCGCTGGAACGGCTGTTTTCGCGTCCCTTCGTGTGGGGTACGTCTCCCGAGCGGCTCACGTGGGCGAAACAAAATCAGACGCTGATGTTTTTGTGGAACTCTTCCGGCAAGCGTTGCCTCGACCTCTATGCGTATCATCCCTCCTCGCAGAAACTCGTCCGATTGACGGACCTCGAGCCGCTCAACGACGACCTCAACCGCACCGAAGCCGAGCGTGACCCGCGCCGCCGCGCGTACGTCGAGCCGCCCTCGTGCCTCGCCGCATTCGATATTTCGAACGACGGCGCCAAGGCTGCTTTCTCGTATCGCGGCGACCTGTTCCTCGTGTCCTCGGATGGCGCCTCGCCACCCTTCCGTCTCACCCGGACGCGTGACGCCGAGGCCAGCCCGCGCTTTTCTCCCGATGCACGCCGCCTCGCCTTTCAGCGGCAGGGCCAGATCTTCGTGCAGGACCTCTCGACGGGCCAACTCACGCAAGCGACCGACATCGAGTCCGAAGCCGGCGCATTGCGCGCGTTCGAATGGTCGCCCGACGGCAAACGATTCGCCTACACCCTGAGCTCCGGCCGTTCGCGACGCATGCCGCTACCGAACTACTCCGGCCGTCTGGTTCGCGCGCCCGAGTTCGCGCGCACGATCGCGGGCGATGAGCCCCCCGAGCGCAAGCACTTCGTAGTCGCATTTGACGGCGGCAAACCGGTCGCGCTCGAAGCCGGCCAGTGGGGCGCCAAGGTCTGGGGCAGCGCGACGAAATGGTCGCCGGACTCACGCTACCTGCTCGAGAGCAGTGCGCATCCCAAGTTCAAGAAGCGCCAGATTCGGGTGTGGGACGCCGCGGCCGGAAAGGTTCGGTCTGTCTTTGAAGAGAGCGACGACGCCTGGGTGCAGAGCGGCTTCACCGGATGGTCGCCCGACTCTCGCCAGGTCTTCTTCAACAGCGAGCGCGACGGTTGGTTCCACCTCTATCGCGTCTCCGTGGAAGGCGGCGAGCCGTTCCAGATCACGCGCGGCCGTTGGGAGACTCAGGTGGAGCGATTCACGGGCGATCCGCAATGGGCCGGCGACTGGCTCTATTTCACCTCCACGGAGGCCGGACCATCCGAACGGCAGTTTTACCGCATCCGGCCGGACGGCTCTGGAAAAGAGAAGTTGTCGGACAAGAGCGGGATTAACGCCGGGGCCGTATCGCATGACGGGCGGCGCCGGGCGATCCTGTTCGCGGACCTGAAGAATCCCCTCGATCTCTACGTCGATGGCCGGCGTGTGACGACGTCGCCGCTGGCGGAATTCGCCAAATACGACTGGCCGGACACCCGCTTTGTGAGTTTCCCCTCGCGCTATGACAGCAAGCCGGTCGCGGCAAAGATCCTGCTGCCGCCGGGCTACGCTCCCGATCGTCCTTCCGGGCGCCCGCGGCCCGCGGTGCTGTTCATACACGGTGCGGGTTACGCGACGAGCGTGCTCAGGCAGTGGGGCAGCTATCAGGAATACCGCTTCGCGTTCAACACCTACCTAGCGAACCGGGGCTACGTTGTGCTCGACATGGATTATCGCGGCAGCTCCGGTTACGGCCGTGACTGGAGGGCCGGCGTCTACCTGCAACTTGGCGTGCCCGATCTCGGCGACGTGCTGGGCGGCGTCGATTACCTTCGCGGCCTCGGCAACATCGACATGAGCCGCGTCGGCATCTGGGGCGTGAGCTACGGCGGCTTCCTGACCAACCTGGCGCTGTTCCAGGCGCCCGGCGTTTTCCGCGCGGGCGCGTCGTGGGCGGCCGTCAACGACTGGGAGAACTACAACGCCGGCTACACGGGCCAGCGCCTGACGTCGCCGGAGGAAAATCCCGAAGCTTATCGCCGCAGCTCGCCGATTCATTTCTCGTCGAACCTCAAGGACAAGCTCCTGATCGTGCACGGCATGGTGGACGACAATGTGCTGTTCCAGGACGCCGTGCAACTTACCGAAAAGCTCATCCACGAAGGCAAAGACTTCGCGCAGATTTACTACCCCGAGGAAAACCACGCCTTTGTGCGCGATGAAACGCTCGTCGACGCCTTCCGCCGGACCGCAGAGTGGTTCGAACGATGGCTGCAATGAAGTTGGGCGGCACAGGATAACCGCGATTCACACATGGCCAAGCCACGCAAGCCTGTAGACAGCGGCGAGCAGCTCCACCGCGTACGTCTGATGTCCTACCTGCGTGAAGCCTGGCGGCTGGTAGCGCCGAGGAAGTTGCGAGAGCCGCACCTCTGATGACCCTGCCGCGCCTGTATCCGATTCTCGACACCGAGTCACTCGCCCGCGTTGGATGCCCCCTTGAAACCGCCGCGCGCGCGACGCTCGAAGGGGGCGCCCGCATTCTGCAACTGCGCCACAAGGGTCATTGGCCGCGCGAGTTGTTCACGGAGGCTGTGCGCATCCGCCAAATGGCTCGCGACGCCGCGGCGACGTTCGTCGTCAACGATCGCGCGGACTTCGCGGCGCTGCTCGATGCCGGGCTGCACGCCGGTCAGGATGATCTCTCTCCGTCCAATGCGCGGCGCGTCATTGGCGTGCGCCCGCTCGGCTTCTCGACCCACAATGAGGCGCAACTCCGCGCGGCGGCGTCCCTGCCTTGCGACTACCTCGCGCTCGGGCCGATCTTTTCGACCGGCTCCAAGCGGAACCCCGGCCCGCTCGTCGGCGTCGAACGATTGCATCAGTGGCGCCGGCTCACGATGCGGCCTCTGGTCGCGATCGGCGGCATCACGCGCGAACACGCCCGCGCGGTCTGGGACGCCGGAGCGGACTCTGTTGCCGTGATCGGCGATCTGCTCGTTGAGCCGTATTCGTTTGAGGCCCTCCGCCGCCGGATCGAAGAATGGCTAAAACTCGCAGCGTAGAAGAAGCGCCCTCGGGCGGTCTGGTTCGGGGCCTCGGCCTGCTCGACTCCACCACCCTCGTCATGGGTTCGATGATCGGCTCCGGCATATTTATCGTCTCGGCCGACATCGCGCGCCAGGTGGCCTCGCCCGGACTGCTCATCGCGGTCTGGCTGCTCGCGGCTTTTCTCACCCTCACGGCCGCGCTCTCTTACGGCGAGCTCGCTTCGGCGATGCCGCGCGCCGGCGGCCAGTACGTTTACCTGCGCGAAGCCTTTGGCCCGCTCAGCGGTTTTCTGTTCGGCTGGACCACCTTTCTGGTCATCCAGACGGGCACCATCGCGGCCGTCGCCGTCGGCTTCGCAAAATACTCCGGCGTCTTTTTCCCTTGGATCTCCGCGTCGAATTACCTGGTCCCGGGGCTGCTCAACACGCAGCAGGCGCTCGCCATTGCGATCATCGTGCTGCTGAGCTGGATCAATACGCAGGGGATTCGCACCGGCGCCGTGGTGCAGAATACCTTCACGTTCGCCAAGACCGCGGCGCTGCTCGGACTGGTGGGTTTCGGTTTCTTCGCCGGGCGCAATGCCCAGGCGGTCGAATCGAACTTCACGGATTTCTGGCGCACGGCGGGAGGACTGGGCGACGTCGTGCGGCTGATCGGCGTGTCGATGGTTGGCGCGCTGTTTTCCTCCGACGCCTGGAACAACATCACGTTCACTGCCGGAGAAGTCCGCGACCCGCGACGCAACGTGCCGCTATCGCTCGCGCTCGGCGCCGGCATCGTTTCGGCGCTCTATATCGCGGCGAACTTCGTCTATCTGAGCGTGCTGCCGCTCGAGGCGATTCAGAACGCGCCCGAAGACCGCGTGGCGACCGCGGCCGCGTCCGTTATTTTTGGACCCGTCGCGGTCCAACTCATGGCCGCCGCCATCATGATCTCGACCTTCGGATGCGCCAACGGCATCATCCTCGCGGGCGCGCGCGTTTACTACGCCATGGCTCTTGACGGGCTGTTTTTCCGCCGCGCCGCCACGCTTCACCCGAGCCATCGCACGCCGTCCTTCGCGCTCGGAATTCAATGTGTGTGGGCTACGCTGCTGACGGTTAGCGGCCGGTACAACGATTTACTCGATTATGTGATTTTTGCGGTCTTACTTTTTTATATATTGACCATCTCGGGCATTTTTGTGCTGCGTCGCACCAGGCCCGGGATGGAGAGGCCGTATCGAGCGTTTGGCTATCCCGTCCTCCCCGCTTTGTACATCGTTTTCGCGGGCCTGATTGAGATCCTACTGCTTCGCTACAAGCCAGATTACACCTGGCCGGGTCTGATCATCGTCTTGCTTGGCGTTCCGGTTTACTTCGCGTGGCGTAAGAAGGCGAAGATCGTATGAGCCGGTTTGTCACACCGGCGCCCGCAAACACTTGCCCGGAAAAGACCTGAGAATTTTTGCCTTCTGAACCAACAGTTATAATACGGACTGTGATGAAGGCTCGCGTGTTTGTTACCCTTAAATCCACTGTCCTCGATCCCCAGGGCCAGACGGTTCGCTCCGCGCTGTCGGGTCTCGGCTACCAGAGCGTCGCCGATGTCCGCCAGGGCAAGTACTTCGAAATCGCGCTGTCGCCTGGGATGACCGAGGAGCAGGCGCGCGCCCAGATCGACTCCATGGCGCGGGAAGTTCTCACCAATCCCGTCATCGAGGAGTATCGATTCGAGCTGTCCGAGTGAGCGGGAAGGGCGGCGACTCCTATGTGTGGAATTGTAGGTTACATCGGCAGCCGTAAGGCGGTGCCGATTATTCTCGACGGGCTGCATCGTCTCGAATATCGCGGTTACGACTCGGCGGGGCTCGCGGTGGTTTGCGACAACGAGCTGCTGGTTCGCCGGGCCTCCGGCAAGCTACGCAACCTCGAGGAGGCGATTCGCTTGAGCCCGGTCGACGGCGGTTACGGCATCGGCCACACGCGCTGGGCGACGCACGGGCGTCCCACCGAGGAGAACGCCCACCCGCATCGCGACTGCAAGGGCGACCTGGTGGTGGTGCACAACGGCATCGTCGAAAACTATCTCAGCCTGAAGCATCAACTGCAGGCCGAAGGGCACCGTTTCATTACCGAGACCGACACCGAGGTGATCGCGCACCTGATCGAGAAGTATTTCACGGGGAACCTTGAGACCGCTGTGCGCGCCGCCGTCAAGCAGCTCACCGGCGTATTTGCGCTGGCGGCGCTGTCGCGCGCGGACCCGAACAAGATCGTCGCGGCGCGTTCCGGACCCCCGGTCGTCATCGGGATCGGTGATGACGAGTACTTCGTCGCCTCGGATGTGCCCGCGATTCTCAGCCACACGCGCGACATGTTCTTCCTGGCCGACGGCGACATGGCCGTGCTCACGGCGGGCGGCGTGCGCCTCAGCGACTTCGACGGGCGGCCCATCAACCGGCAGGTCTCCCACATCCTGTGGGACCCGATCATGGCGGAAAAGGGCGGCTACAAGCATTTCATGCTCAAGGAAATCTATGAGCAGCCCCGTGCCGTCCGCGACACCACTCTCGGACGCGTGGGCCAGGAATCCGGCCGAATTTTTCTCGATGAGATGGACATCGCGCCGCAGCAGTTCCGTGAGTTCAAGCAGGTCAAGATCATCGCCTGCGGGACAAGCTGGCACGCGGCGCTCGCCGGTAAGTTCATGATCGAGAAGCTGGCGCGCATTCCGGTCGAGGTGGACTACGGCAGCGAGTTTCGCTATCGGGATCCGATTCTGTCGAACGAAGTACTCACGGTGGTGATCTCGCAGTCCGGCGAAACCGCCGATACACTGGCCGCGCAGCGCGAAGCCAAGCAGAAGGGCTCGAAGACGCTCGCGATATGCAACGTGGTCGGATCCATGGTGACGCGCGAGGCCGCCGGAACCATCTTTACGCACGCAGGGCCGGAGATCGGGGTGGCGTCGACCAAGGCGTTCACGTCACAGCTAACCGCACTGTTCATCCTCGCGATGCATCTTGGCCAGGCCAAGGGGACGCTGGACGAAAGCGCGTCGCGCTGCCTGGTGCAGGAGCTGCTGCGCATCCCGGGCAAGCTGGAGACCGTACTCTCGCACGACAGCCACTACGAAGAGCTGGCGCGCAAGCTTTTCCGCGCCACCGATTTTCTCTTCCTCGGACGCGGCGTCCATTTCCCGATGGCGCTCGAAGGCGCGCTCAAGCTGAAGGAGATTTCCTACATTCACGCCGAAGGATATCCGGCGGGCGAGATGAAGCACGGTCCGAACGCGCTGATTGACGAGGAGCTGCCGGTCGTGATCCTGGCGGCGCGCGAGCCGGACAATCCGGACAGCCAACTACTGTACGAGAAGACGCTCTCGAACATCCAGGAAGTGAAGGCGCGCGAAGGAATCGTGATTGCGGTGGTGACCGAAGGCGACCAGGAGGTTCCCAAACTCGCCGACCACGTCATCGAGGTGCCCGCGTCGAGCGAGCTGCTGCTGCCGATTCTTGAAATCGTCCCGCTGCAGCTTCTGGCGTATCACATCGCGGTGCGGCGCGGCTGCGACGTCGATCAGCCGAGGAATCTGGCCAAAAGCGTCACGGTGGAGTGAGGGTGGCGCAGGCGACTAGCGGAGTGGCCGGACCGCTATCGCGACAGCTTTCCGTCCGATCCGCCGGCCGCCCTCGGCGATCTGATCAACACCGGTCACATCGCCGATCTGGCGAAGAATTCCTTCACCAAGACCCGCTGGACCCGGCCGTTCCGCCTGGTCCGCGGCCACCGCGAAATAGCCACGCGCTTGCTGGCCCGGGCTGAAAGCCCGGCGGCGGCCAAAATAGCCGCCCCACAAACGCATGGAATCAGCAGGTTTGGGTTATGGTTTCAGCGCAGCAGCCGCATCGCCACATTCAACGGCATCGTAACGACGCGCGTGGTGAACAGGACGATGTTCCCCAGCGCCGCGACTCCGTGCACCACCACCTGCGAGCCGGCGTCGACGATGCCGAGGCTCGATGGGACGTGCGGGCGCGGCGGCGGTGTGGGTGCGGTTCGACGGCGTGGTGGCGCCGCCCGCTCGTCGGACTGGTAGACCCACCCCGATCCGGACGGCGTCTTGACGTCCTCCGGAATCTCAAACTGCGGTTTGGGTTTTTTCTTTGATGGCATGTTCGACCGCCTTTTGTGGCCGCTCCACGAAATCAACGAAGCGGGTGTAATCCTCTGCGGCGCGGCTGCGGGGCGCATACTCCCAGATCGTCTGCCGCTGCGCCGTGGCATAATTCAGGTCGATGCACTGGCGAATGCCCGCCTGGAAAAGCGAGGGCCCCATTTGCTGGTCTTGCTGCAAGGCCTCGAGCGCGGCGCGCGTAGCGTTCGTTGCCGCGTTGACGAAGGTCGGCAGCACCGCGAGCAGGTCAAGGTGTCGATCCGGCCACAGATCGCGGATCTCGGCGATTCCCTTGAGTGTCTGCCGCGCGCCGATCATGGCCATCAGGTCCATGCCAACCGGCAGCACCACCTCACTGGCGAAAAGCAGCGCATTGTAGGTCAGCAGGTTCATCGCCGGAGAACTGTCGATCACGATCGCATCGTACCCATTGACGTCGCGCATGCGCCGCGCCAGGATGGTTTCACGCTGTGTCTCGCCGGCCAGGCGCCGCTCGAGGGCGAACGCCGCCGGATTGGAGCCAATCACGTCGAGACCTTCGCGGACGCCTCTGACAATGACCGCGCCGGGTTCCTGATCGCCGGTCATCAACTCGCTAATCGTGTGAGGAAATCGCAGATGAAGCGAATGGCCGACGTTGCCCTGCGGATCGGCGTCGATGAGGAGCACGCGCCGCCCGCGCATCGCCAGCCCCGTGGCAATGTGAATCGCCGTCGTGGTCTTTCCCACGCCACCCTTCATGTTGGCTACGGCGATCTTGCGCATCAGACGCCTTTGTCTAGAGATAAAGCAACCCGCGGTGATTGTCAATCGGGAAATGCCGGGACCTTCATGCCCGTGCACGCGTATTGGAGCGGCAGAACTCAGCGAGTTGGCGAGCCTTGATCACGGCCGCGCCGGAATCCAGGGACTCGATCGCCAGCTTGACGCCCTCGCCGAGGTTACTCGCCTTGCCCGCCGCGACCAGAGCGGCGGAGGCGTTCACGATAACGATGTCGCGCTTCGGGCCCTTTTCACCGCTGAGGATCGCGCGCGCGATTTCGAGGTTGCGGTTTTTGTCGCCGCCCTTCAAATCCTCGGGCCTTGCGGCCGGCACGCCGAAGTCTTCGGGGCGGAAGACGCGGCGTTGAACGTGGCCGCCATCGACCTCGAAAACGAGAGTGGGGCCAGTGGTCGTGATCTCGTCGAGGCCGTCGGAGCCGCGCACCACGAAAGCGCGCTTGAGGCCCAGCGAAGCGAGCGCATTCGCCATCAGCCCGGCGGCGCCGTCCGACGGAGCTCCTACCAGC
>JBOGMR010000435.1:0-10153 GCA_050746825.1 Bryobacteraceae bacterium
CCCTGATCGAGCGCGAGATACTCGCGGGCGGCAAGTCGCGCGCCTTTGTCGACAGTCGTCCGGTAACGCTGGCCGTGCTCAAGGAAACCGCACCCCGTCTCGGCGACATCCACGGACAGCACGAGCAGCAACAACTCTTCGCGGCGGCCGCGCAGCTTCAAATGCTCGATTCGTTCGCGGCCATCGATCGCGGGCCGCTGGGTGCGTTGTTCGAGAAATGGACCCGCGCGGGGCAGGAGTTGGCCGAGCTCGAGCGGTCCGAGCAGGAACGCCTGCGCCTTTTCGATCTATGGAGCTTTCAGCGCAAGGAGATCGAGGAAGCGGCCCCGGTTGCGGGAGAAGATCAGACCCTCGAAGAGGAACGGCGCGTGTTGCTGAATCTCGGCCGTCTCCAGGAAGGCGCCGGAGCCGCCTACACGGCGCTCTACGATGCGCAGGATTCGGCCCAAAGCCTGGTGGGCATGGCCGCGCGAAAGCTCGACGATCTCGCCCGAGTCGACTCCAAGCTCGCCGCCATCCGCGCTAATCTGGAGCCCGCGGTGATCGCGATTCGCGACGTGGCTTACGAACTCGGCGACTACGTGGGACGCCTCGAAGCCAATCCCGGACGGCTCGAACAGATTGAGTCGCGGCTGCACACGCTCGAAAAGCTGAAACGCAAATACGGCTCTACCCTGGAAGAGGTGCTGGCGTTTTTCGACGACGTGCGCGCGAAGGTCGATTCCGTCGAATCCGCAGGCGGGCGTGCCGAGGCTCTGCGCAAGGAGCGCGAGCGGCTGGCCGAGGAATTCCGCTCCGGCGCCGCCAGGCTGAGCGCGCGTCGCGGGCAGGCGGCGCGCGAACTCGACAAGCAGGTGGTCGGTGAGCTTGCCTCACTCGCGATGGAACGTGCCCAGTTCCGGATCGCCCTTGAGGAAGCGCCGTGGAGTGACTCCGGAGCCGACGCGGTGCACTTTCTGGTTTCCGCCAATGTCGGCGAGGAGCCGAAGCCGCTTGAGAAGATCGCTTCCGGCGGTGAACTGTCGCGTATCGCGCTGGCGCTCAAGACGTGCCTGGCTTCATCCGGCGGCGGCCGGACGCTCGTATTCGACGAAGTGGACGCTGGCGTCGGAGGCCGCGCCGCCGAGGGAATTGGACGGCGCCTGCGCCAGCTCGCCGCATCCGACCAGGTGCTTTGCGTCACGCACCTTGCCCAGATTGCGGGCTTCGCAACGCATCACTTTCGCGTCGAAAAGACAGAGACTCGCGGGCGCACCATGACCGTGGTGGAGGAGCTCGACCGCGACGGCCGCGTCCGTGAGATCGGCAGAATGCTTTCAGGCGAACAACTCACGCCAGAGGCGTTGCGGCACGCCGAACAATTGATCGCAGCAGGCAGCGCGCGGCGGTAGTCGTTAGCCAACGGTTCGATCACCTCCGGCCATTCGTGAAAACGCGAGTGCGCCAAGCGCCACGAAATACAGACCCGCTTGCAGCGGGCTTCGGCCGGCGGTAGTATCAATACACTCTGCCAGTGCCGCCTGACAAGCTGGTGTTGGCGGGCATGATGCTACGCTGGATGTAGGAGGGTGCCATGCTCAAGGCGAACAGCGCCGAGGTAACCTGGGACCCGCCCAAGAAGGAATGGCAGGTCCGGATTCACGTGGGCGCGGAAGTCATCAAACGGAAAATCGCACACAAGAACGCGGCTGCGGCAATGGCTGATGAAGAACTATTGGCCGCAGCGACGCAGACTGCAAAGGACGAAGGCTACGAACTGGACCTGGCGAGCACGTCGATTCGCCGCTAGCGTCCGGCGCAAAAACCATGGCCACACGTAGAGGAGTGTTGCAGGCCGGCTCTCTGCTGAGCCTATGGCCGTTTCGCAGGCTGGCCGCTGCCGCGAACAAGCGCGCAGCGATTTATGACCACCTTGGGGTGCGCCCCGTCGTCAACTTCCAGGGCACACACACCACCATCGGCGCGTCGAAGATGTGGCCGGAACTGCACGACGCGATGGCCGAAGCGTCACGCGAATACGTGGTGCTCGAAGAGTTGCAGCAGAAGGCCGGCGACCGCATCGCCAAGCTCATCGGCTGCGAAGCCGCGATGGTCACCACTGGCGCAGCCGGGGCGATCACGCTCGGCACATGCGCCGCCCTGACTGGCGATAACATCCAAAAGGTCCGCCAGCTTCCGAATCTCGCCGGGCTCAAGACGGAAGCCATCATTCAGAAGGCGCACCGCAACGGCTACGACCACGCCGTTCGCAACGCAGGACTCCGCATCGTTGAGGTGGAATCGAAGGAGCAACTCGCCGCCGCCGCAGGCCCTCAGACCGCGCTGCTCTACTATCTCGGCGGCGCCAGTCACGACTACACCTATGAGACGCCCGTGGCGCTCGAAGATTGTCTCGCGATCGCGCGCAAGGCCGGCTTTCCGGTGATGGTCGACGCGGCCAACATGCTGCCGCCCTTCGACAATCTGCGCAAGCTCGCCGCGGCAGGCGTCGACCTTATCTGCATCAGCGGCGGCAAGCACATGCGCGGGCCGCAGTGCTCCGGAATCCTGGCTGGACGCCGCGACCTCATTCGAGCCGCCTGGCTGAACTCCAGTCCCAACTCCGACTCGCTCGGCCGTCCAATGAAAGTCGGGCGCGAAGAAGTCGTGGGTGCTCTTCTTGCCATCGAGAAATACTCGAAGCTCGATTTCGACGCCCTCGAACGCCAGTGTCAGCAGCAGGCCGCGTATCTCATGGGGCAGTTCGCCAGGATTCCGGGACTGCGAGTCAGCAAGACACCCTTCGATCGGACACGCCACGTGCATCGCGTCCGCGTCGAGTGGGACGAAACCGCCCTCGGCCGCACCGCGCGCGACATCGAGCGCGAACTTCGCGACGGCAACCCGCGCATCTTCGTGCTGCGTGGCTCGCCGAGCGGCATCGAGTTCACCGTCTTCATGAACGAGCCTGGCGACGAAAAGCTCGCCGTCCGCCGCCTGCGCGAAGTCTTCAAAGCCTAGCCGCACCCGGTGAGGCAGGCCGTTCCACTTGACCTTCCGTGGAGTAGAATGGGAGACAACAAACGCGGGTCTCAATGCGTGGAAAGCTAGACCACATCGAAATTGCGCAGCCGTGTCCCGTGAAGTGGGAGGACATGGACGGCGCCGGCGAACGTGTCCGGTTTTGCGGACATTGCGAACGCAACGTATACAACCTGTCCGCGATGACGCGGCGCGAAGCCGAGCGCCTGCTTTGCGAAACCAAAGGCCGGCTGTGCGGACAACTGTACCGGCGCGTGGATGGAACCATCGCAACTCACCGTCCGTTGGTGGACTTGATTTCGCGGCGTGCAGCTTTAGCCTATAGCGCCTTGCTTGGATGGGCCTTCGCGGCGATTGCGCGCGCAGACGAAATGGGAGCAATTCGAGGGCTGGTTACGGACGCGAGCAATGCAATCGTCCCCGGCGCTGTAGTAAGTGTCGCAATCGCGAGAGCAAGCGCGCCGGCAAAACCGGTCCCGAGGGGCGGTATGAGATTAGCAATTTGGCGCCTGGGCTGTACTCTTTACGCGTCGAATGTCCGGGCTTCAAGGCGTTCGCTCGTAACCTGGCAGTCCGAGCCGGCAGTGAGCCTCAGACCGTCGACGCAGTTCTAGAGATCGGTGCAACCGGCTCGACTATCGAAGTTTACGCGATACAGCCGGCCATCAATACTCCCGTGTCTCCCGTGTCCCGAAATCCTCGGCGATTTCTCGGAATCTTCCCTCGCAGGTAGCGCTTCCACTCCGCATATCACGCTCCGCTATGCTATACCTAGGCTGAGTTGAGAACTTCGTTGAGTCATCGATCGTCAAGAAAAGCCATGCGCCTAACCGCTTTGGCGCTCATCGCCGCCAATGCCTTCGCCGTCGACTTCAAACGCGACATCCGCCCCATCCTCTCCGACAACTGCTTCGCTTGCCACGGACCCGACGAGAAGCAGCGCATGGTCAACTTGCGCCTCGACACGCACGACGGCATCTTCGCGGATCGCGGCGGATCGAAGCTCATCGTCCCGGGCAACGGCGCCGCCAGCCGGCTCTACCAGCGGATCAGCGCGGAGAAGCAGGCAATGCGGATGCCGCCGCCGGCCGCCACGACTTCTCTGACCGGCAAACAGATCGATCTCATCAAGCGATGGATCGATGAGGGCGCAAAGGTCGAGGAGCACTGGTCGTTCACCGCGCCCCAGCGTCACGAGCCGCCCGAAGTAAAGCGCGCGACGTGGCCAAGGAGCACGATCGACCGCTTTGTGCTGGCGCGCCTGGAGCTTGAAGGACTGAAGCCGTCTGCCGAAGCCGACAAAGCAACGCTGCTGCGGCGCGTGACGTTCGATTTGACCGGACTGCCTCCCACGCCAGTCGATATTCAGGCGTTCCTCGCCGATCGCTCGCCTAAAGCCTACGAAAAAGTAGTGGACCGGCTGCTCGCTTCCCCGCAGTATGGCGAACGCATGACGCTCGAGTGGCTCGATCAGGCGCGCTATGCGGACACGCACGGTTACCACATCGACAGCCACCGCGACATGTGGCCGTGGCGCGACTGGGTGATCGCCGCGTTCAACGGCAACATGCCGTTCGACCGCTTCGTCACCGAGCAGCTTGCGGGCGACCTGCTGCCCGGCGCGACGAAAGACCAGCGCATCGCGACCGGCTTCAATCGCAATCACATGATCAACTTCGAGGGCGGCGCAATCCCCGAAGAGTATCTGACCGAATACGTCGTCGATCGCGTGGAGACAACCTCAACGGTCTTCATGGGCCTCACCATGGGGTGCGCGCGCTGCCACGACCACAAGTACGATCCGCTCAAGCAGAAGGAGTTCTACGAGTTCTTCGCCTTCTTCAACACGATCGCCGAGAAGGGTCTGGACGGACGAACCGGCAACGCCGAACCGCGAATGACACTGCCCAGCGGCCAGCAGAAAGCGTTGCTGGAGGAACTGACGCAGGCGGTGAAGTCCAAGGAGAAGGCGGTCACGGAAAAGGAAATCGCGGCGCAGGAATCGGAATGGGCCAGGAAACGCGCGGCCACGCTGCCGCTTCCTTCACGCGACGGGATAGCAGCGCACTACGAATTCGACGGCCACCTGGCGGACACTTCGGGACTCTATGGGCACGCGCAAGCGGTGCGCGGCGAGGTGACGTATGGCGAAGGCCCGGTCGGCCGCGCTGCAACCCTGAGCGGTGAAACGCAACTCGACCTGAGCGGCGAAGCGATCGGCGCCAGGCCCTTCTCCGTCGCTCTCTGGCTGCGCTCGAGTTCCGTCAAGGAAACGGCGCCGCTTCAGAAGATCGCGGATGCCGCGACTCGGCGTGGTTTTGAAATCGTCCTGAGCGATACCGCCGCCGTGCCCGATCTGAAGCGGGCCGGATACCTCATCGCTCGGCTGACGAATCAGTGGCCGGCGAACGGTCTCGAGGTCCGCACCAAAGAGCGGCTTCTACAGAACCAATGGCATCACGCGGCGGTGATCTACGACGGATCGCTGAAGGCGTCCGGTCTCCAAATCTACATCAACGGAAAGCGCGCGGAGATCGAGGTGGTACGTGACGCTCTGAGCGCACCGGTCGAAACCACCGCGCGATTCAGCATCGGCAACAAGCAGTTCGGCCTGCCGTTCAAAGGTTCCATCGGCGACATACGGATTTACAACCGCGGGCTGAGCGACGCCGAGTTGGAAACGCTCGCCATTCACTGGCCGGTACGCTCGACGATCGAGACGATTCCCGCAGCGCGCCGCTCGCGCGATCAGAGAGACCGCATCCGCGAGTACTTCCTCACGTATGATGCGCCGGAGGATCTGCGCAAATGGAACTCGGATCTGAAAACCCTTCGTGCGGAGAAGACGGCCCTCGAGAAGGCGATCCTCAACACGATGGTGATGGAGGAGCTTGAAAAGCCCCGCGATACTTTCGTTCTCGGTCGCGGCGACTACAGGAATAAGGGAGACAAGGTCACGCCGGACGTGCCCGATGCGCTGCCGCCATTCCCGGAGGACGCGCCACGCAACCGCCTCGGCCTCGCGCGCTGGCTTACCGGCCCGTCGCATCCCCTGACTGCGCGTGTGGCCGTGAATCGGTATTGGCAGATGTACTTCGGCGCCGGGCTGGTGAAGACGGCGGAGGATTTCGGCTCGCAAGGAGAAGCCCCCTCGCATCCCGAGCTGCTCGACTGGCTCGCGACGGAGTTCGTTCGCACCTGGGACATCAAGGCCATGCAGCGCCTGATCGTCACCTCGGCGACTTACCGGCAGGCCTCGAAGGCTTCGGCGGAACTTGTGGAGCGCGATCCGGAGAACCGGTTGCTCGCGCGCGGGCCGCGTTTTCGGCTTCCGGCCGAGACCGTTCGCGATAGCGCCCTTGCGGTGAGTGGCCTGCTCAACGGGAAGATCGGCGGTGCAAGCGTGTTTCCCTATGAGCCGGCGGGCCTCTGGGAAGACATTGCTTATGGCGACGTCTACTCCGCGCAGACTTACACGCCGAGCCACGGCAGCGACGTCTACCGGCGCAGCATGTACTCGTTCTGGAAGCGCACGATGCCGCCCGCGTCGCTCGCCACATTCGACGCGCCTGACCGCGAGAAGTGCACAGTGCGGCGCCTGCGCACGAACACGCCGCTGCAGGCGCTCGTGCTGATGAACGACCCGACCTACATCGAAGCGGCGCGCGTGCTGGCCGAGAAAGCGATCGCGCAAACCGGCACGCCGGCACGCATCAACTATCTCTACAAGCGAGTCCTCGCAAGACCTCCCGCCGCCAGGGAGGCGCGCGTGCTTGGCGCCTTGGCCGTCAAGCAGCTTGCGAGTTTCAAAGAGAATCGCGACGCGGCGCGCAAGTTGCTGTCGCTGGGCGAATCCAAACCTGACTCGCGCACGGACCAAAATGAGTTGGCGGCGTGGACGATGGTCGCGAGCGCGATTCTGAATCTCGACGAGGCGATCACGAAGGAGTAGCGCTTGCATACAGACGACATCCGATTAGCGATGACGCGGCGCCACTTCTTCGGGCGCGCGGGTCTGGGCGTCGGCACCGCCGCGCTGGCGTCCCTGTTCGAGTCGGCAGGCTTTGCGGGCGGTCTTCCGGGACTGCCGCACTTCGCACCGAAAGCGAAACGCGTCATCTTCCTGCATCAATCCGGCGGGCCTGCGCAGATGGATCTGTTCGACTATAAGCCGCAGTTGCGCAAGCTCCAGGGTACGGAGCTCCCGGATTCGATCCGGCGCGGCCAGCGCATTACGGGAATGACGTCGGGACAATCGACGCTGCCGGTCGCGTCGTCGCAATTCAGGTTCAGCCAGCACGGAAAGTCCGGCGCGTGGGTAAGCGAGCTGTTGCCGCACACGGCGAAAGTGGTCGACGAACTCTCGATCATCAGGACTGTCCACACCGACGCGATCAATCACGATCCCGCCATCACGTTCATCCAAAGCGGGAGTCAGCAGCCGGGGCGGCCGAGCCTGGGCGCGTGGGTCAGCTACGGTCTGGGCAGCGAGAGCCAGGATCTGCCGGCGTTCGTCGTATTGATCTCGCAGTCGAGCGGATTGAACGTCGATCAGCCGCTGTTCTCGCGCCTCTGGGGCAGCGGGTTTTTGCCTTCGAACCATCAGGGCGTCAAGTTCCGTGCAGCGAGCGATCCGGTGCTGTACTTGTCGGACCCGCCGGGCATCGATAAAGCGTCGCGGCGCCGGATGCTTGACGCCGTGGTGTCGCTGAACCGGATGCGTGCCGAGGCGTATGGCGATCCGGAAATCGAGACGCGCATCGCGCAGTACGAGATGGCGTACCGCATGCAGACGTCGGTGCCGGCGCTGATGGACTTGTCGGATGAGAAGGACAGCACGTTCGAGATGTATGGGCCGGACTCGCGCAAGGCCGGTTCGTACGCGGCGAATTGTTTGCTGGCGCGACGCCTGATCGAGTGCGGCGTGCGCTTCGTGCAGCTTTACAAGCGCGGCTGGGATCAGCACAACGATCTGCCGCGCGACCTCGCGCTGCAGTGCCAGTCGACCGATCAGCCGTCCGCGGCGCTGATCCAGGACTTGAAGCAGCGCGGGGTGCTGGACGAAACCCTGGTCGTGTGGGGCGGCGAGTTCGGGCGCACGGTCTACTGCCAGGGGCGTCTCACCGAGACCAACTATGGGCGCGATCACCATCCGCGCTGCTTCACCATGTGGATGGCGGGCGGCGGCATCAGGCGCGGCGTGTCGCTTGGCGAGACGGACGACTACTGCTACAACATCGTGAAGGATCCGGTGCACGTGCATGACTTGCAGGCGACGATTCTGCATTGTCTCGGCGTCGACCATAAGCGCCTCACGTACAAGTTTCAAGGGCGGCACTTCCGTCTGACCGACGTTCACGGCGAGCTCATTCAGAAGGTGCTGGCGTAGGGTGTCGATGGAAGCGCCGTCGAGACTCGTCGTCGGGATCACGGGCGCGACCGGCGCGATTCTCGGCGTGCGGCTGCTCGAGGCGCTGAAGGACACGGAAGTCGAGACACACCTGGTGGTCAGCAAATGGGGCGCGCGCACGCTGGCGCACGAGACGGGCTGCGGCCTGGAGCAAGTGCAGCGCCTCGCTGCCTGCACTTACGCCGCGCACGATCAGGGCGCCGCCATCTCGAGCGGGTCGTTCGTAACCCGCGGTATGGTGGTGTGCCCGTGCAGCATGCGGACGCTCGCGGCGATCGCGCAGGGGATGGGCGACAACCTGATTCATCGCGCGGCCGACGTCGTACTCAAGGAGCGTCGCAAGCTGGTGCTGGTGGTGCGCGAGTCGCCGCTTAACGACATTCACATCGAGAACATGCTCAAGCTGTCGCGCATGGGCGTGGTGATCATGCCGCCCGCGTTGGGGTTCTACAATCGCCCGGGCAGCGTGGACGAGATCGTGAATCATCTGGTGATGCGGATCCTCGACCAGGTCGGCGTTCACCTGGATCTGGCGCCGCGCTGGGACGGAGAGATGGAGCCTGAGCCACCAAGATGACCGGTCACAGTAGGTTAGAATTACGCTGGGAATTGACGTGGCTATGACTGCCATTAAATTGCGACTCGAAAAATGCGAACTCATCTACGAGGGCACATTTTCCAATCCGGCGTTCTCGATGTTGGACAGTCCCGGAAGGATCTGCGATGTTCTCATGCGGACTCTGGAGCCGTTCGGCGCCTCCGCGGATGACTTAACGACTGAGGATGGAGAGCCGGGAGAATGGGGCATAACGTGCGAGATCAATGAGATCGATCTTGCGACGACGGTGCGAGGAGATCGCGTCGAAATCCGGTTTCCCGGACCGGACAAGCTCGATGTTGTTGCGCAGTCAAAGATTCTGGACGGCGTGTGGACCAATTATCCGGGATTCGCTCTGACGTGGTTCCAAGGCTGCACTCGTGTGTCTTCGAACTTGACGCCAAGATCATGGCTGCTGTGTACCGAGACGTTCTTGACAAGTTCTCAATTATTCCGGCAGGTCTGCCAGGCGGAACAGAGACGGCAATCGTCTACTACCTACCCGAGAACAGTCAGATTGGGTCGAGAGCATCGAGTCTGGTTCTAAACCGCTCGGCTCTGGTAGACGGTGGACTGTCCGTTAGTGCGACACTCGTATATGAAGGTAGTGCTCTGCGAAACGACGCTATCGTTTCGACTGCATGGCGACGCTTGAAGGAACTGCTGCAAGCTTTCCATCTGGTCATAAACGGAGGTCTGACGTGAAGTCGAGATCGGTCCGGGGATATCGGCCGAATATCGTATTGAGCCGTCGATTAGCGAGGAGGGGCCGCAGCCGCCGACGCCCGCTGGAGTGCCTTCCCCGTGCTGCACGAGGCGGCCGGGTTCAGCCTCGACCAGTGCTCTCCACGAGAACTAATTCTTGGGCGTCCAATGCTGACAACGGGGCGCAACGCGAAGCCCGAGGATCTCGAGCGGAGCGACGTAAGGAGCAGGAGTGGTTGCTGCAAAACCAAGCCGAATACGCGGGTCTGTGGGTCGCGCTCGACGATGGCAAACTGATATGTAGTGGCGACAGAGCGAAGCAAGTGCTCGAGTCGGCGATAGCCCAGGGCTACAAGCCCGTGCTGGTCCGTGTTCCCGAAGTTACGGACGTACCGTTTGGCGGATGGTGAGCGGTGCTC
>JBOGMR010000436.1:0-4002 GCA_050746825.1 Bryobacteraceae bacterium
CGGCAGGTGCAGCGCCGTGAGCGCCTCGGTGGAGCCGCGCTTGGCAAAGGGATACACGTTGGCGAATACCCCCGCCGCAACGAACGCCACGGCCAGCCAGCTGAGGGTCCGGGTGTCGAGCCGCCGTTTCCAGGCGAAATAGCCGGTCAAGAGCGGCAGCACGAAGAGACTCAGGTTGCGGACGTAGAAGGCGGCGTCATCAGGCTGGCGCTCGTCCAACTCCAGCCCGAAGAGCGCCGGCGCCTTGATGGCCGCGGCCGCCGCCACCGCAAGACAGAAAGCGACGATGGCATCCGTTCGAGCCCGCGCTCGCCGATCCCCGGCATCGGAGGCGACCATGACGAGCTGCTTCCACAGGCGGTCCGAGTGTTCGCGCGCGAACTCCCGTGAGAGGGCGTCGAGGTTGCCTATGCGCTTCACCGCCACCAGGAACGCTTCATCAGGGGCGAGTCCCGCTTCGAGCAGGACTGCCGCCTGCTCGCGCAGATGGTCCTCCAACTCCGCGACGTCAACGGAATGGATCGCTTGCCGGCGGCGGAGGTAGCTCCGCCATTGGTCGATCTGCTCCTCGAGCGAGACCGCGTGTTCTGGAGCCGGCATCCCTCAGGCTCCCCATGGACCTGCCGCGGCCGACGATGGGCGGCTGGCCGTGACGCCAAGGGAGAGCGCCCCCCAAATGCCGCGCAACGTCGCGTCCACGGCTTGCCACTGCCGGCGCTCCTCGGCGAGCTGATCCCGGCCCCTGCGCGTGATGCGGTAGTACTTGCGCCGGCGGCCGCTCTCCACAACCTTCCAACGCGCCTCGACCTGGCAGAGCCGCTCGAGCCGATGCAGAACGGGGTAGAGCATCCCGTCCGTCCACTCCATGTGCCCTCCCGACAACTCCCGAACACGCTGGAGGATGGCGTAGCCGTAGCTGTCCCCTCCGGCCAGAATCGCCAGGACGAGCGGGGTCGAGGAGGCGGCTATCAGGTCCTTGTTGATTCCCAGGATTTCACCCGTCGCGCGGCCCCAACAAATTCAAATCCGAGGCCCTAGCAGCATTATGCATAGCAGCGTTAGGTATGTCAACCCGAAGTTCACTTTCAGGCTCACTTCGCATTGGAATCAAACTTCGTTTTCAGGCTCATTTACGGATTGGAAAATGCTGGTTATGAAATGGAGCACTATTGATTACAGGCTCCTCGCCGAAACCGGCTATCACGCGAAGGAAGTTTCCGCCCCCAGTCTGACGGTGCTTGGCCGGCCGCAGACAGTCGCCGCCATTGGGTTTGAAACTGCCAAGGTTGGTCTGGGTTGGGAAATCTGCTCCCAACATCAAGCGCTGTGAACGCGCCCGCCAAGAGAATCCAGTCTTTCGATCGAAGCACCTCCTGCTTAGCAAGCCACCCAAACGCCTCGCGTTCCGGCGTTGAGGAAATTCGAAGCACTTCCAGCCGTTCAGGCGGAAGTAGCGCAAAACCGTAAGCGGCACCCAAACGTTCTACGTAGAGCAACTCCTTTGGATCGTATTCAGATGCTCGTTGCAGGAGGATAGAGGCCAGTTTTGGTTCTCGGAGAGCGAAGAACATTGCCGCGTTGTGAAGCGTGATTCCCGACCTCCGTTCGGGACCGACTTGCGCCCACCACGCATCGCGAATCTGCTCGTAAGCCGTGCGTTCCTGCTCGGACCGGGCCTCCGATAGGCTCCCGTTCAGGGGCGCCAACAAGAAACCATCCCATTCCGGATGATTCCGAATCATCCAAAGCAGGTGCTTCAAACGAGTGCCAGATTCGATGTCCTCGGGGCGAGGAAACGCCACGAGGATTCCGCGTGCACAGACGTCGTCTGGGTGCTGTATTACGCGTTGGTGAGCAGCCTCTATCTGAGCATGCGAAACTCGCCGCGGGCTATGCCACTGCGGCGCGGGACCCATGTAAGCAGCTTGCACATTACCGCTAACCCTGATCCGCTGCGGTGCCTGCGGTGTGGGAGCTTCCACTTTTCACAGGCGGCGGAGGCGGAGGTGGAGGGAATTCGGCCGGTGTGTTGACCTGCGAGCGCAAGAGAAAGGTGAATATCCCCAGTGCCGCCAGAACTCGGAGCATGATTCGCTCATTATAGCCGGTGCGTGAACCCCGTGCGGCTCCTGCTAGGCTAGTATGCGAGTTGCCAATAAGATCAAGCGGCTCCTCCGCAACCTGCTCCGGAGGGATCGAGTCGAAGGCACACTCGACGCCGAATTACGCGGCTATGTGGATGAACTGACCGATCGCAACGTCGTCAGGGGCATGCCTCGCGAAAAAGCGCGGCGGCAGGCGCTTGTGGAAGCGGGCGGCGTCGAGCAGATCAAAGAGGAAGTCCGGGAGACATGGCTCGGACAAGGAATCGCGACCACGTTTCAGGACATTCGATATTCGTGCCGCTCGCTGATGCGGTCGCCGGGGTTTGCCGTTATTGTGGTCGCGACGCTTGCGCTTGGCACTGGCGCCACTCTCACGATGTTCAGCTTGATGCGCGCGGTGCTGTGGCGTCCGCTGCCTTATCCGGAGCCAAGCCGGATCGTCACGATTCAGGTGGACGCGCGCAATGTTCTCAATACCGGCGCCACACCGGGAGAAGTGCTCGATTTGAAAGAGCGCAGCCGCTCATTCGAGCAGGTTTCGATGATCGATACTGGCGATGCGAACCTCGATTCCATGGGCGAGACGGAGCACGTCGCGAAGGCGCGCGTTTCCGACGACTTTCTTCCGCTGCTTGGTGCACGCCCCGCACTGGGACGGACGCTCGATTCGCCTATCGACGAGGGCAAGCGGCAGGCGTTCTCGATTCTGATCAGCGGCGAGTTGTGGCGCCGCCGGTTTTCCTCCGACCCCGGGGTAATCGGGAAAACCGTGCGTGTCAATGATCTCGACGTGCAGATCGCCGGTGTGCTGCCTCCCGGATTTCGTCTCTTTCTGCCGCCTTCCGTGAATGATTTGGAGCAGATCGACGTATGGTTCCCCTATGCGATGAGCGCAACGCGCCAGTACCGCGGCGTCCCAATCGTGGCGCGGCTCAGGCCCGGTGTTACGCTGGTTCAAGCGAACGCCGAGCTCGAAATGCTCGCGGCGCAATTCGAGCAGGAGCACCCGGATTTCTATTCGGGTGTCAAAGGATGGCAAGCATCGCCATTTGATCGCGGACCCGGCGCAAAAGTCCGCTTCACGGCCCGGCCGCTGCATGAGGATATGACGCGCGACGCCCGGCCCGCGCTGGTTCTTCTGTCGGGCGCGGTAGGGTTTGTGCTGCTGATTGCTTGCGTGAACGCCGCCAATCTGATGTTGGCGCGGGGTTCGGCGCGGCAGCGCGAGTTAGAGATCCGGCGGGCGCTGGGCGCGGGGAGATTGCGAATCATCCGGCAGCTCCTTGCGGAAAGCCTCGTGCTCGCGATGGCCTCTGCTGGCATCGGACTGTTCTGCGCGCGCTTCGGCCTCGAAGCGATCGGGCGCGTGAGCGCCTCTCACATCCCTTTGCAATCGAGGATCGGAATGGACGCGCCGGTTGCGGTGTTCGCGGTGGTGTTGTCGATTGTCACCAGCGTGCTCTTCGGGTTGCTGCCGGCATGGCGGCTGGTATCGGGCAAGACAGGCCATCCGCTGCGCGCGGGCCGCGCGGAGACGGCGGGATCAGGCGCACGAAGGTTGCAGCGGACCCTGGTGGTGGCGGAGGTCGCGCTATCGATTGTGCCGCTAGCTTGCGGAGGGCTGATGCTGCGGTCGTTTCTAAATCTGCTGCATTCTCCGCTCGGGTTTAACCCGGCCAACGTGGTGACCGCCAAAGTGCCCATCAACCTGAAGAAATACCCGAAAGCGGAACAGAGATGGGCGCATATGCGGGACGTGGCAGATCGGATACGCGCGCTTCCTGGAGTACAGTCGGCGAGCGCCGCCGGGCCACTGCCGCTGGCGAAGAATCAGGAGAAGCGCCGGGTGGGGCGCGTCGACCAGCCTGACGCTCCGCCGATCCTTGCTACACAGCAA
>JBOGMR010000437.1:0-11048 GCA_050746825.1 Bryobacteraceae bacterium
GTATTGGAGCAGATACACGGTACGCTTCATCACACCGGGCGTCTCCTGGAGAACGTGCGCCGGGAGAACATACGAGCTCAGTACGTTTTCGGTATTGAGCAAAGAGGCCGATGCACTCACTGTTACACTTTCGGTGACGGCGCCCACCTCGAGGTTAATATCGATCCTTGGCACCTCCGCAGAGCGCAGTGTGATGCCCTCGCGGACGATCTCCTTGAAACCCGCGGCTGCCACCTTGATGCGGTATTCGCCCGGTACGAGGTATGGAATGTAGTAGGCGCCTTCGACTGATGTGACGTTCTCCGTAATGAAGTTTGTGGCCGTATTAATCACAGTGACTTTAGCGCCGGCGACCACAGCGCCCGTACTGTCCTTCACTGTTCCGACGAGCGTTGCGCCGCCGCCGGTCTGCGCGAGTACAGCGATTGTTGCGGCGGTGAGGAGCGCCCAAGCTCCGATTGCGTTTCTAACCAGGCGAGTCATGATCGGTCTCCGCTTCTCCAATTTGCTGTTAAGCAGGTCAAGCATATGATCCTTTGCGGCGAGAGTCAACTGATAGTCTGACAACACCGAGAACCCGCACCTGCATGCAGTTTGGCGCGGCTCTGTCCAATTCCTAACTCGGTCGCCACATCGCCGAATGCATAGCCACCCTTATTGTGAAAGCAGGTGTGTTACCGGTTTGTACCGATCCGGGTGGCAGTATGACCGTACGCCCATCCTTCGCTCACCTTCTTTGTTACGTCGGTAAATGTACCGCCGGCATTGTTCCGGTAAGTATTGCGCCCGAGATTTGTGATGTAGAGATTCCGGCCGACGAACCCCGGCGGCGTCTGGCCGGACCTGGATTCCGCTAGAATGAGGCAGACGTGCTCACCCGGCTAATCGCAATCCTCATGCTGTCGCCGCTCGCCTGGGGCCAGGCTCTGGAGCAGGGCAAACGCGCGTTCGATGCCGGGAACTACGCGGAGGCAGCCCGGCTCTTCGAAAAGGCCCATCAGGAAACTCGTCGTTGCGACATCCTTTTCTTTCTCGGATTAGCCCGGTATCGCATGGCGCAGATCGATCCGGCGTTGATTGCCTTCCAGGCCGCGGCGAAATGCGATCCGAAGCTGGTTCCGGCTCACTTGGCGCTTGCTGAGGCCTATTTGGAACGACGCAACGAGGGTGGGGCGATCGAGGCGCTGCTACAGGTGCTAAGTGTAGAGCCTGGCAACAAGGACGCATTGCGCGGGACAGCGTCGATCTATCTTCGCAACCAGCTCAACGAGAAAGCTCTCCCACTGCTGGAGAAGCTCATCACGGTTGAGAGCAAAGATCTCCAGGCGCGTGTGGATCTTGGCGCAGCGTATGCGGCAACGGGAGATCGTGACAAAGCCGAAGAGCAGTTTCAGGAGTCGCTCCGCCTTAAGCCAGACCATCCGTCCGCCTTGATGGGCTTGGGCAACCTGTACCTGAAAAAGGGAGAAGAGGAGCGTGCGATCGCACTGCTTCAGAAAACCATCGCCATTGTACCCGGCGCATTCGAACCGCGCTTCCTACTCGGGTCCGCTTACAATCGGCTCGGCCGCTATGAAGAGGCGATCTCAGAATTACAACGTGCACTTCGTTTGGGTGGAGAGGATTCGGCCGAGATTTATTACCATCTGGCTCGAGCCTACGGCGGAGCGGGCCGGCAGGAGGATCGCCGCCAGGCGTTGTCCCGGTTTGCAGAACTCACGCAGAAATCAAAGCAAAGCACGGAGGATCACCGCAGAGCTCTGAGACTCGTTGAGCAGGCCAAAAAGCTCGTCGACTCAGGCGACCTGCTTGCCGCGGCCGGCAAGATGGAAGAAGCTCGCGAACTACGCCCTTCCGACGGGAGCATTCTATTTCGTCTAGGGAGCCTTTACTATGATTTGGGCCGATACGATCGAGCGCGAAACTACGTACAGGAGGCGCTGAGCCTCGCTCCCTCTGAATGGCTGACACATCATCTGCTCGGGCTGGTGGAACTCCGATCCGGGCAATGGAAGCAGGCGCGCGAGAGTCTCGAGATTGCCGTGAAACTGAATCCATCGGCGTCGGAATCGTACAATGCGCTCGGCGAAGTCGCCTTGAGGCAGCGTAACCCGACGCTGGCGATTGAAAGTTTCAAACGTGCGACAGAACTGGATCCGCAGCAGCAGACGTATCGGCTGAACCTGGCAGCAGCCCAGCGTGCCGCCGGGCGCGCGCGCTAACGGATCACTGAACCTCCAGCGTGATGGAGTCGAGCGGAGAGCCTTGAAAGGGGACACTGCACTCACCGTTGAAGGGGGGCCGGAGTAGGCGGTTGGTCAGAGCTAGCGTATAAGATGCTGCGCTGAGGGAGGCCGGTATCTCGAAATTCACCTGATACACTCCGATCATGCCCGGCGCGGCGCCTGCCCATAGAGGGTCTGCCGACGCCAGAGGTCTACTGGCCGGCCGCTCGGAGAAAACCACACATGGAGGGTCACGCAGTTGCGGCGGAGGATTAGGTGGCAGCTCACCGGAGGGGATGGAAGGCCGCAGTTCACCCATCCCGGCAGCCCAGAGGGTAATGGCTTCACCGCGCCGCGCAGGATCGTTCGCCGTTACCCGGCGGAAATCAGAAGCGTGAAATAACAGGGGAGCCGCCTGGCGGTTGGAATTCTCCCTCAGAATCACCACCCAGCGAAGCACAAGGTTTTTTGTTTGCCGATCGACGGTTCCATCGGCTCTGCGGACTTCCACCGAGACTGCACCCGTCAGCCCGAAAGGGACCTGCGCGTTGATCTGGCCGGGCGAAGCGAACAGCAAGGGCGCGGGTCGGCCGTTGAACCGGACGCTGGCGCCGCCCAGACTGAGCGGCAGGGGGGTTGAGACCGCCGTCCGCGTTTCACTCGCGAGATCCTGGCCGTAGATCGACACCAGGCTGCCCGGCGCCACATGCTTCTCTCCCACCAGGTTTCGCAGAAACGTTTGCCGATCGTGTAAGCGAAGTTCAAGCCTTTGGAGGCTCACGCCGTACAGCACATCTGGTACGCGCGGATCCACACGGATCCCCAACAGGTCCGCGTCTTCAAGTCGCGCCGCCAGCAGCGTCGTCCAGGTTTCCCCGCCGTCCTCGCTCTTCTGGATCCCGTTACTCCCAACCGCAAAGATTACGGACGAACTTGTAGGATGCGCCTGCAAGCGCCGCACCCCTGGTAGGCTAGCGGCGCGCCGCCAGGTCTCCGCAGCGTCGGTTGACTTCCAGACTTCGCCTGACCGGATGCCGTACAAAGTTCCCGGGTCCTCAGGGCCGATTTCAAGGTTCCGGATTCCCTCTCCATCGGGACCTCTTGTCCGCGTCCACGAATCGCCTCGATCCGTGCTCTTGAAGAAGTCGGACCCGCAAGACAAATACATTCTGGAGCCCGAAGCATCGATACGAAATTCCGGATCAAAGCAACTGGCGTTGGCCGGAGATTCCAGTCGCCTCCAACTCCGTCCGCCGTTTTCGCTCCGCCAAAGTGTCTGGAACGCGGAGAAGCCGTCGCCATTGTTCGTGATCAATGCGTACAGGACAGAAGACTCGACAGGGTCTGCTGCGAGATCCATCAACGAGGCCTGCGCGTAGTTGGCGCCCGGCTCGATGGTCAAGCCTTGAGCCGGGTATTGCTCCACGATGTTCCCCGCACCGGTAACCTTGTAGATGACGACCGGCGTTTGAGGATAGAGGCCGGCGTCTTCCTGGGCGAGGTAAAGCGTGTCCGGGATTGCCGCGGCCCGGAAGTTCCATGGCAGGGCCGTCAGGAGCCCGGTCCCGTCCTGTATTCGAGCAGCGAAGCTCTGCCGGGCTTGCCACGTCTGACCGCGATCGGTGGAGACCAGCAGTTGACCACGAACGCCGGTTCGGCTGAAAGCGTAAAGGTTGGACGTGGCCGGATCCACGCGGATCCATTCGAGGAATTCATGTGGCGGGCCCGGGTCGACGTCCGTCCATGTCCGCCCGCCATTAGTGCTCCTGATCAGGAAAGTATCGGCACTTGCCACACTGCCGCCAACGAGGACGAAAAGGACGAACCGGCGTATCACGGCTCACCTCCATGCGCACACAACTACGCTGTAGATAAGTGTACGCCCATCCTGTGGCCCCCACAAGATGACTAACAGCTCAGTAGCGGAGCTGCGCAGCTTTTCCGAACGATTACAAAACTAGGAGAGGATATCCTTGATCGGCCCGTCTCCTTCTTCGACTAAATGAAAGGTCCGGCCGATACTACGGAACTGCATCTTCTTATAGTCGAGTCCTAACTGATGGAGAATCGTCGCATGCAGGTCGCTGTAATAATGACGATTCTCGACAGCCTGGTATCCAAACTCATCGGTGGCGCCGTGGATTACGCCCCGCTTGATATCGCCGCCGGCCATCCAGGATGTGAACCCTTTCGGGTTGTGATCCCGCCCGGTGATATTCTGCGACCACGGACTCCGCCCGAACTCGCTGGTCCACACCACGAGAGTCGAGTCGAGCATACCGCGCTGCTTTAAGTCACGTACGAGACCGGCGACGGGTTTGTCCGTCGCGCGGCACAACGGCTCGTGCGTCTTCATGTCGCCGTGGGCATCCCATGCACCGTTGCCACCGCCGGCGTGGCAGATCTGGATGAACCGCACGCCCTGCTCGGCCAGGCGGCGCGCCAGAATCAATTGGCGGCCGAACTCGTTGGTCGGCTCCACGCCGATGCCGTAGAGGTCCAGGATATGCTGCGGTTCTTTGGACAGATCGACGACGCCGGGCGCCGTCAGCTGCATCCGCGCGGCGAGTTCATAAGCCTTCGAGCGGGCCGCGATGTCGGTGTTGAGAGCGTGCCGCTCGCGGAACTCCGCGTTCATCCTCTCGAGCATCCGCATCTGGCGTTCGCGCTCGGCGGCATTCGAACCTTTGGGCGGATACAGATTCGGGATCGGCGTTTCGCCGGCCTGGAACGGTGTGGCCGCTGACGTAGCGCCCAGATATCCGCCGGTGAGTTGCACCGGCGACGATGGACGGCCGATGTTCACGAAGGCCGGCAGATTCTTGTTCGCCGTCCCGAGGGCGTAGGAGACCCACGCGCCGAATGATGGATGGTCGAACGCGCGTCCCCTGTGGCCCGACTGTGTCTCAATGACGGCCGGGAAATGATTGCCTTCGTGACACCACATCGACCGGATGAGAGCGATGTCGTCTACAATGCCGCCGACGTTCGGGAACCAATCCGAAACAGGAATCCCGGATTGGCCGTAGCGCGTGAAGGTGCGCAGGCAAGGAATGACCGGACGCTTCATCTCGGCGACATTGTCGCCGAACCCGACCGCATCGATCATTTTTCCCACATGCTTGTTGTCCTTCGGATCGAACGTGTCGATGTGGCTGACGCCGCCGCACATGAACAGGAATATGACCGACTTCACTTTCGGCTCGAAGTGCGGGCCGATGCGGGCGTCCAGCTTGCCGTCTTCGGCCCACATGGAACCGAGTGCGACACCGAAGAAAGCTCCCCCGGTCTGATGGAACAGATGGCGTCGAGAGATCCGGCCACACGGAAAGAATCCTGCGGTGCTCATAGGTCTACTGCACGTAGATGAATTCGTCGAGGTTGAACAGCAGCCAGGCGAGACCTTTTAGTTTCGCAGGATCATTTGCGACATACGTGCTCGCGTAATCCTTTTCGGATGCGGACGGCGGGCGTCCGAGAGTGATCCTGTACCCAAGATTGATCGCGGCCGGGATATCGCCGGCAGACTCCTTCTGCAGCCGGCCGGCCAGCTTCCCGGAAGCCTTCTCGATCTCGTCGCTATTCATCATGAACAGCCCCTGGGGCGCAGTTACGGTTTGCGTGCGCAAGGGACACGGAAGCCTGCCATCCTCAACGTCAAACGACTGGAGGAAATTCGGCACGATGTCGCGGCTGGTCGAGAAGCCGCGCAGCATGTAGGCGCCGCGGCGGTTCGTGCGCCCATTCGCCGCGGCAATGTTACGGCCGGCGAATGCGCCGCGCCGGCCTTCATCCGGGCGTGGCAGGTCGAACGACGGACCCCCAAGAGTCAGGTCGAGATCGTTCGCCGACCATAGGATCGAATCCCAGATGGGCTCGGCTTCGAGTCTTCGCAAACGGTAACTCCACAGATAGGTGTTTGCCGGATCGATTTGAGCGTTGGCGGCCATCATCGCGGAGTCGCCGGTGGAAGCGCGGCGATAAGTCTCGGACGTGACCATGAGCCTGTGCATCTGCTTCATGCTGAACTTACGCGCGACAAAGTCGGACGCCAGCCAGTCGAGCAGTTTCTGGTTCGACGGCGTCCCGCCCAGCACGCCGAAATCGCTGGACGTCTTATGCAGGCCCTCGCCGAAATGCCACTGCCACAGGCGATTCACCGTGACGCGAGCGACAAGCGGATTCGCGGGCGCAGTCAGCCAATCAGAGAACGCTTCGAGTCTGCCTTCGCGGAAGTCGATCTTCGCCGGCGCGAACGGCCAGCCCGGTTCCACGGGCTTGTCTTTTTCCGGGCGTTCAGGATCTCCGCTGGTCAGAATGTAGCTCGCCTGCACTTCGCGCTTGCCGTCGACTTCCACAGTCCAGAAAACAGGCAGGTCACCACCGCCGCGTCTTCCGCCCTGACGGCCGCCGGCCTGGTTCAGCTTCTGCTGTAGTTCGTCGTACTTCTTGCGATCCTCAGGCGTCAGAATCTCGCGGATGGGTCCGGTGTCGATGCGCAGCACCGGAAAATAATCGTCGGCGATCTTCTGCTCCGCGGGCGTGCGCTGCTTTTCCGGCTTGCGAATGACAGCCTGCACTTCGGGAGGCGCCATGCTGACGCGTTCTTCGTACAGCTTCTGTTTGTACGGCGCGATCAGCGCATTCAGCGGCTCTTCGGCAGCGGCGCGACGGGCCTCCGAATCATCCGTCGACTTCGCACGCCCCATGATGTCTGCCGGGGCGGCCAGCGTCATCTTCTTAACCACGAGCGGATCGAAGAGCGCCTTCATGCGGTAGAAGTCACGCTGCGTGATCGGATCGTACATGTGGTCATGGCATTTCGCGCATCCGACGGTAAGCCCCATAAATGCCGTCGAGATCGTCTCCACCGCGACAATCGGAAGTTCCTGGGTGTCCTTGTTGTCGCGCACGACAGCACCGCGCGCGAGCAAACCGCGGGCGAACATGTCCTCTGGTCGAGGCTCGACGGGAGACCGGTAACCGATATTCGAAATCTGAGTGCGTTCCGAGGAGCGAATACCGGTCAACTGCGTGCGCACGAACTGGTCGTACGGCATGTCGCTGTTCATCGCATAGATGACCCAATCGCGCCACAGGTGAATGCCTGGCGCGGCGTACATCCGCTCGTCGGCGTCGGCGTACCTGAGCACGTCAAGCCAATGTCGCGCGTAACGGACACCATGCTGTTCGCTCGCCAGCAGCTTGTCGACGACCTTTTCGTAAGCGTCCGGCGATTCGTCCTTGAGAAAGGCATCCTGCTCGGCGGGCGTGGGAGGGATTCCGATGAGGTCGAGATGCACGCGGCGGAGCAGCGTGAGTTTGTCCGCGGGCCCGGCTGTCTTGAGGCCCTTCTCACGATGCATCGCACCGATAAACGCGTCGATTGGATTTTGAGATGAGGTGACGCCGGCAGGAACTTGCGGGCGAACAACCGGCTGCAATGACCAGAGGTCCGAGGCCTTCGAGGGCTTTGCGGGAGCGGGCGCCTTTGCTGCCTTGGGCGCGGGCTTAGCGCTCTTGGACCGGGCCGCGGCTTTTTTCTTTGGCGGAGGCGTGTCGGCCGCCGTCGCCGCGACGGCTACGGTGAGTAGTGTCAATAAGCCAATTTGGCGCACGGAAATATCCACTCTCTACATCCTCCGACTCAATCGACCACCGCCGCAACCACCATCTCCAGCACTCGCCGGACTCCGTCGTCGACGCCGATCGGCCCATCGCTGAACTGACTCCGTAGCGTAGGCTTCCAGTTGTCCCGTGAGCCGTCGTATTTGTAATTCTGCGGCAACCCGGTGCGGGCAGGATCGTACTGATTGTCGCTTCCCGCCACCTTGTAGATCACCATATCAAGCGATGGCACGACGTACACGCCGAAGCCGCCGCCTCCCGATTTGAAGTAGGCGTCTCTCGGCGCACCGGCGACGTGGCCGTCCGCATTCACCTCGAACATGAGGCTGAACGGAGAGTGGGTGTTGTAGGGCGACGGCCTTCCGCACAGCTCGACGTAGTCGGCGGGAACAAGCTGCTGTTTGTTCCACCAGCCTTTGTGCAGCAGGGCGTACAGGAACCTGAGCACGTCCGTCGATCGCGGCGCGATATCGGCCCCACCTGGTGTGTGCGGCAGCACCGTCTCGCCACGGCGCATGGCCCAGGTCCACTGGCCCCATCCCATCGGCTTTGCGAGGCGCTCATTGATGTAGTCGTGTAGTTCCATCCCGGTCAGCTTGCGAAGCACGATGGACGCGATGTGCGGTGATTGCGAAGCATAGGAGTAGCCTTCGCCCGGCTTGCACCACATCACGGTTCGCAACGCCGTGACGTCTTGGCCGAGCGACCGGTCGCCTCGTGGAGCCGGCTCGAGTTTCACCGACGGAAGGCCGTTGACGAACCCAGGGTTGCTGCCTTCCCCATGCAGTCCGGCGCTCATCGCGAGCAGGTGTCCCAGCTTGATGTCGGCCTTGCGCGGGTCGTCAAGCGGGAGCGCCTCAGGAAGGTACTTTTCAGTGAAGACCTTCGTCTCTAAACCTTCCGGGATCGCCGCTCGCTTTTCCTTGAGCATGATCCCGCACGCGATACTTGTGTACGCCTTGCCGACAGACGCCGTTGCAGGATTCGCTTCCCGATTGCCGCGCCCATAATACCGCTCGTAAACCAGCCAGCCTTTGCGGACAACCAGCAGGCCACCATGCTGGCTGCTTCTGGAGGCGTACTCAAATGCTTGATCGAGACGACGCACATCCATGCCGGCGACTTCGCGAACTTTGCCGGCTTCTTTCAGTGTGCGCCAACCACTCTGATTGTCGGGCGGTGGGAAATACTCCTGGCCGAGACCCGGCCAGGTAAGAAACGCCCACGCGATGGCTATCAGCCCGTGACGGACGCCGGGCAGGAGGCCCAAGGTGGCGCAGGCGGTTTCGCCTGCGCTGTATGTGTTCCGGCGCATCAGAAGCTCAGCCGTAAACTGAACTGGATACTTCGCGGCAGGTTCGATTGCGGGTTACTGAACTGCCCGAACTGCGGGCTATTGATATTTGTCTGGAGCCCGCCCAGCAGATGCCGGTTGGCGGCGTTGAATGCCGAAGTCCGGAATTCGAGCGGCACGTTTTCTCTGAGGAAGAAGGTCTTGCTGGCCGCGAGATCCTCGTTGAACTGCCAGGGCTGGCGAAGCTGCGCGATCGTGGAGGGCAGATTGCCATAGACCATATTTGCGGGCTGGACGAATGCCGCACGGTTCAGATAAGGACTGCTCTGGACGGTGGAGTCCCAATTCGGGTTCAGCATCGGCTGTCCGGCAACCTGACTGCACCGGGCAGAACCGGCGCCGAACAGGTTCTGCTGGCATCCCACACCGAGCGCCGTTCCACTTTGATAGCGGTGAACCGCCGAGATACTCCAGTTGCCGAGAATCGCCTCCGCGACCGGATGTAGCGAGCTCAGGTGTTTCTTACCTTTTCCAAATGGGAGGTCATAAACATAGCTGATTGCGAACACGTGAGGCCGATCGGCGCCGCTGATCACTTTTTCTGTGAGCGCCGTGTAGACGTTCTGGGCTTCGACGCTGTTCAGCCACTTGGAGAACGTGTAAGAGAACAGCCCGTACATACCGCCGGAGAAGCGACGCTCGAAGCTGGTCTCCAACCCGTTGTAGGTGCTGTGTCCCGCGAGCGACGTGCCGTTGACGTTAGTGTAATGCGGGTATGGACGAAGCGCCTGCTGCAATTGCGAGTTCGTGGGATATCCGGCGTAGGGCAATCGGAAGCCGCTGGCGGCAACGATCGGATTATTCAGCACGGCACTCAGAGGCGAACTCAGAAGGTTTCCGTAGATCGGAAAATACTTCGGATCGAGCTGATTAAACGTCCGAGTCATCTGCGTCTTTATGCCGTAATTGGCGTGGAGGCTTCCGCGCCATAGCGTGTTCGGCGTGAAGCTGTGCTCGAGTGTGAAGTTATAGTCGGCATAATAACCAGGCATCCCCGCCTCGCCGGTCTTGTAAGACGGGCTTTGGAAGTTGACGATGGACGGGCCGATCCGTGGAGGCCGGCTGGCCTCCACTAACGACCGTTGTTCCAGGAAACCATTCTGGAAACGGAAGGCGATGCCGTTAGACAGGAAGTTTCCTTGTGTGCTGAAATTGCCGCCAAATCCCTGGATGCCGGTGTCGGCGTTATTGTCTTCGCGAATACTGTCGTAGACGATCGAGCCGCCGGCTCGTAACACGGTCTTCGAGTTCAGTTGATAAGCGATGCCGAGTCGCGGTCCGAAGCCGTTCTTGCGCACGAACTGAAGCCGGTCGCGGCCGCTTCGTCCTGTACCGCCGCCCGCGAATTCCAGAGCTCCCAACAACCCGCCGGCCTCAGGATTCGCCAGCGTTGGATTGAAGTTGCTGTTCTGGCGGTCCTTTTCAAGGCGCGGGAACGGAACATCGTATCGCAAGCCGACCTGGAGCGTGAGGTTGTTATTCACTTTAATGTCATCCTGGAAATACCAGGCATAGTATTTGAAGATGAAATCGATGCCGGCTCCATAATTGAAATTGCCACCGCTCGATAGTCCGAGTAGGAACGCGGCATAACCGATTCCCGAATTCGCCAGGCTCGGGATGCCTGTGGCGGCTGCGCTGAAATTCACCTGGCCGGCGCAACTGTTGCAGTCGATACGCCGATAATTATTACGCATGTACTGGAATCCGAACTTCATACTGTGACGGCCTTTCAGCCATGCCAGTTGGTTCGAGATGTTGTAGGTGCGGCCCGGTGAAATGGTGTTGACGTGACCGCCGTAGTTTCCGAATTCCGTGTTGTACTTGGTATAGTTCGGGGC
>JBOGMR010000438.1:0-7556 GCA_050746825.1 Bryobacteraceae bacterium
CTCACTCCGGACCAGGTCACCAAACTCGAAGCAATCCTGGATGCCACGCGCAAGCGCCATAAGGAAATGCAGGAGCGCTCCAAGCCCGAGCTCAAAGCCATCCAGGAAGAGCAAGTCAATCAAATCCGCGCGATGATGAACGAGTCACAGCGCGCCGAGTACGAAAAGTTCCGCGAGGAACGGGACAGGCGGCGGCAGCAGCGCAGCGGATCCACCAACCCGTAAGGCCACCGGGCCTACATTCGAATCATGGCGTTTGACGCGGTCCTGGTGTTGTCGTTCGGCGGTCCGGACCAGCCCGGCGATGTGATCCCCTTTCTCGAGAACGTCCTGCGCGGGCGCAACGTTCCTCCCGAACGGCTGCTGGAAGTCGCTGCGCATTATTACCACTTCGGCGGCCGGAGTCCGATCAACGACCAGAACCGCGCGTTGATTCGGGCGATCGAGGCGGAGATGGCGTCGCGCGGTCCCCAGCTTCCGATCTATTGGGGAAACCGAAACTGGCATCCGCTGCTGGCCGACACTCTGCGCCAGATGCGTCAGGACGGTGTTCGCGAAGCGCTGTGCCTGGTCACGTCGGCCTTCACCTCGTACTCGGGATGCCGCCAATATCGCGAGGACATCGAGCGCGCCCGGGCAGAGGTAGGGCCGGACTCCCCGGTTATCGAGAAGCTGCGCGCTTTCCACAATCAGCCGGGATTCATCGAAGCGATGGCGGAGCGATGCCGCGAGGCACTGCGTGAATTGTCGGGCGCTCCGAGCGCGTTCGTGTTCACCGCTCACAGCATTCCGATGGCGATGGCGCGCAGCTCTCGATACGAAGAGCAATTACGCGAGGCTTGCGCGCGGGTCGCGTCCGCCGTGGGCCGCCCGGACTGGCGCCTGGTGTATCAGAGCCGGAGCGGGCCGCTGCCGCAGCCGTGGCTCGAACCAGACATCGGGGCGTATCTGCGCGAGATTCACGACGGAGGCGAGGGACCCCGCGAGGTGGTCGTCGTTCCTATCGGTTTCATCTCCGATCACATGGAAGTGGTGTACGACCTCGACTATGAAGCGAAGAATCTCGCGAAGGAACTCGGGATGAACCTGATTCGCGCGGGCACGGCCGGCGTGCATCCGAATTTCGTCAAGATGCTGCGCGACCTGATCGCCGCGCGCGTGTCGGGCGCAGATCCGGGAGACTTCTGCCCTCCCGATTGTTGCGTGGCGCAAGTCTCCGGCCTGCCCAGGAAATAGGACTCCCATGAGCCAACGGCTTGGCAGGCCGAGGCGCCGGGTCTACAGCTACGGCGATTTGCCACTCGCTCTCCGCAATCTTCCCGAATTGTAGACGCCGGGCAGACTGCTAGAATGGCGTCTTAGGCGTCTCTTAGAGCCCATGAACTGGTTTTACGCGAACGGAACGGAAAAAGCGGGGCCGATCGAAGAAGACGCTCTGCATCGCCTGGCGAAAGCAGGCGCTATTCAACCTTACACGCCCGTGTGGCAGGAAGGCATGTCGGGCTGGATTCGGTACGAGGAAATCCAGCCGGCGGTCACCATCGATCAGCGCGCGTTTACCGAAACCGGCGTGCCTGCGTTTTGCAGCGAATGCGGAAACCCGCACCTGATCGAAGACATGATTCCATTCGGCAGCGCGTGGGTTTGCGCGGGCTGCAAGAACGTCTACGCGCAGAAGTTGCGCGAGGGCGTATATCGCGAAGGCGCCCGGCGGTATGGAGGCGTGTTTGCGCGGTCTATGGCGAGGTCGATCGACACGTTGATTGTGGTGGCCGCCAGCTATTCGATCAACTTCGTTCTGTTTGGTTCTGCGCTCGGACCGTCCCGCGGCACGCCCGCAAGCCTGATCGGCTTTTTTGGCGTCATGCAATTGGTGCAGCTCGCCATTGACGCGATGTACCACGCGGCGTTTGTGGCGAAGCTCGGGGCGACACCCGGCAAGATGGCGATGGGTGTACGCGTCGTGCGAGGGGACGGAGATCCGATGACCTTTCCGCTGGCCCTCGGGCGCTACTTCGCGACCTACGTGAGCAGCTTTATCCTGGGGATCGGATTCATGATGGCCGCGTGGGACGAGCAGAGGCGAACGCTCCACGATCGCATCTGCGGCACGCTGGTTGTGGAAGGCGGATGGCGTGGTTGACGCCCCATCGCGGTTGGCGTGCACCAAGTGCGGCACGTTGATCCCCGAGGAGTGGTGGAACGCCGCTGAGTTGAATCTCTGTACGGGATGCGACTCGCCAGTGCGGGCGATGGTGTTCCCTGCGGCGTTCCTCCAGCCGCAACCGGCTAAAGCGGACGCGTCCGCCGAGGGCGACGCGACGTGCTTCTTCCATCCATCGAAGAAGGCAGCGGTGCCGTGCGATCAATGCGGACGTTTTCTGTGCTCGCTCTGCGACCTTGAGTTTCGCGGCCAGCATTGGTGCCCTTCCTGCATGAGCACGGGAAAGAAGCAGCGCAAGGTCGAAACTTTGGAGGACCGGCGCACGAACTACGACTCCCTGGCGCTGGCGGTAGCGGTCCTGCCGGGCCTTCTCATTTGGCCAACCATCATCTCGGGACCCGTCGCGCTGTATCTGACGATCCGCTATTGGCGCAAGCCCCTGAGCATCGTGCGGCGGTCGCGCATTCGCTACTATCTCGCTGCGATCATCGGCGGTGCGCAGACGGTGGGCTGGGCGTGGCTGATCTCGTACTTCATGCTCCGGTAAAGCCCATGGCTGAGAGCATTCGATACCGCCAGCTTCCGGGAGTGCGCCGCACGCCGATCAGCCGCGCGTCGCTCTGGCTGGGCGACGACCACCTCTTGCTGGTACGTTCCAACCGGTTCGTTGAGGAATACAAGCGGTATTACCTGAACGACATTCAGGCGATTGTGATCCGGCAGTCCAACGATGTGGCGGGTTCGAAGATCGCGTTGAATGTGACGATCGGCGCGGCGATGCTGGCGATCGCGATCTTCGGCGGGCCGTTCGTCCGCGTCGCCGCCGGCATTCTGTTTGTGATGTTCGTGTTGCTGAAACTGCGCGGGCCGATGTGCGCGTGCCATCTGATCACGGCGGTGAGTCAGGACAGGCTGCCCTCACTCTACCGTTTGCGGAACGCCCAGCGCGCGGCGCGAATCATACGCCAGGCCGTCGAGCCGGTGCAGGGACCTCAACAGCCACCGGCGACCGCGCCGCCGGCCGAGCACGTCGAGCCGATTCCTACACAACAGGAGTAACGCGATTTCTCCACTCGCCCAGCAGCGCTGTTTCCAACACCCGCTTCGCGAAGCGGCAAGCCGCTGCCCCGAGTGCCAGCGGTATTACTGCCGCGAGTGTTCGACCGAACACGAGGGCCGGCTGATTTGCACGCTGTGCCTCAAGAAGCTGGCTTCGAGCGGCGGCGCGGTGCGAGCCGCGTGGTCCGAGGCGTTCGCCATGCTTCCTCCGTTCGCCGGTCTGCTTCTGGCGTGGTGGTTCTTCTACTCGATCGGCGCGCTCCTGCTCAGGATTCCGTCCGCATTCCATGCGGGCCCGTAGACGATGAAGCGCGATACAGTCAGGCCCGGAGCCATCGAGCTGATCGAGGAGGCGTCTCACCTCGTGCGGCGCGCTCCCGCGTCTGTCCTCGCCGCCTATTACGTAGGGACGCTGCCGTTCCTTTTCGGGCTGCTGTATTTCTGGTCCGACATGACAGGGCATGCTTTCGCTTCCGAGCGTCTGGGCGGCGCTTCGCTGCTCACGGCGCTGCTGTACCAATGGATGAGCGTCTGGCAGGCGGTGTACACAACGGGCCTGCGGCGCGAGCTGGCGGGAAGCTCACCGCGCTGGACTCCTGGGCGCGTCGCGCGGTTGATCGCGATTCAATGCGCCGTGCAGCCGACCGGTTTGCTGCTGATGCCTGCGGGATCATTGCTGATTCTCCCGCTCGCGTGGTTGTACGCGTTCTATCAGAACATTACCGCGATGGGCGACGGCACAGACTCAAGCTGGCGGCGCACCCTCGCGAGAGCCAAAGCGCAGGCGTCGCTGTGGCCGCGTCAGGCATGGCTTGCGATGCTCATCCAGTCGGGCTTCGCGCTGTTTGTTCTCGTGAACATTGCGTTCACGTTGATTCTGGTTCCGCAGCTTGCACAATCGTATCTGGGGATCGAATCGACTTTCACTCGAAGCGGTGCGAGCGTACTGAACACCACCTTCCTCGCTATCGCCCTGAGTCTGACGTACCTGTGCGTCGATCCGCTGGTGAAGGCGATCTATCTCCTGCGCTGTTTCTATGGCGAATCGCTTGGATCAGGCGAAGATTTGAAAGTGGCAATGCGCTGGAAAAGCGCCCTCACCACCGCGGCGCTCGCGTTGGCGCTGCTGGCGGGAGCGGGCGCGGCCGGAGCGCAGGCGCCTCAACCGCGCGCGAACGCCGGCCCCATCGTTGCATCGGATCTCGACCGCGAGATCGATCGCGTCATCCACCAGCGCCGCTACGCGTGGCGGCTGCCCCGTGAAGCCCCACAGCCGAATCGGTCGAACGCGTTTGTGCGTTTCAGCGAGAACGTCTGGACCACCCTGCAGCGCGGCTTGATGGCAGCTCTGCGAGCGATCGACAAGCTTGTCGACTGGCTCGGAGAATTGCTCTGGCGGCGAAGTCGCGGCGCACCGCCGATGCCAGGAACAGGCGGCGGGCTGCCCACGGGTCTTCGCGTGGGGATTTACCTGGTTCTGGCTGCGCTCGCGGGCGCGCTGATTGTGCTGCTGTGGCGCTCGACGCGCCGGGCCAGGGCGTCTGTGGTGCAGGCGTCGGCAGTCCAAGCCCAGGCGATCGACTTGACGCGTGAGGATGTTTCCGCCGCACAATTGCCGGAAGAAGGCTGGCTCGCGCTCGCCCGCGACTGGATCGGGCGCAACGATTTCCGGATGGCAGTGCGCGCGCTCTACCTGGCGAGCCTTGCCTGGCTGGGCCAGCGCGAATTCGTGCGCATCCATCGCGGCAAGTCGAATCTCGAATATCGCAGAGAACTGGAGCGGCGGGCGCGTGCTCTGCCCGGGCTTCTGACTGCGTTTGAGACGAACGTCGCGGTGTTCGAAGGCTGCTGGTATGGCGATCACACGGTGGATCGGGAGACGGTGGATCGGTTCGCAGGCAACCTGGAAAGGATGAAGGCTCATGCGGGCTGATCGCGCCTCGGTCGTCGCAGCGCTGGCAATTGCGGCAGCTTTCGCGGTAGGCGTGATCGAACTGTTTCAGCTTCGGTTTGAGGCGGGTGACGTCTATCCGCCGTATTCGTCGCTGCGGTCCGATCCGCTGGGCGCGATGGCGCTGTTCGAGAGTCTGGAGTCGCTCCCGGGCCTCAAGGTCGCGCGGAATTATCGGCCGCTGGCGCGGTTAAAGGGGGCGCCGTGCACGATCTTCTATCTCGGAACCGATCCGCGATTTTTCGGCTTCCGGCCGGAGCTCGACGAGATGGCGCGTAGCGGCGCTCGCGTGGTGGTAGGCTTTGCGCCTGTGACAATGCCGGCGAACGCGGCCTTGACCATCACCGTCAAGGAATGGGCGGTCCGCTTCGCGTTCGCAGAGGCTGGCGTCGGGAACGATCAGATTCGCGGCATTCCGCGCTCGACGGCGCTTCACTTCACAGTGCTCGATCAAGCTTGGAATCTGTTATCCGCGGAGCCGCAGAGGCCCTCCATGATCGAGCGCCGGCTCGACAAGGGAACGCTGGTGCTCGTTGCGAGTGCGTTTCCGTTCAGCAACGAAGCGCTTGTGCGGGAGCGGCGGCCGGATCTGATCGCACGGCTCACCGGCGGCAGCGACATCGTGTTCGATGAGCAGCATTTTGGAATCCTGGAATCGGGCAGCGTCACTTCGCTAGCCCGCAAATACGGATTGACGGGTCTCGCGGCAGGTCTGCTGCTTCTTGCGGCTCTTTACCTATGGCGCAACTCGGTGAGCTTTGTGCCTCCATTGCCTGAAACGCCGGGCGGCGGTCCTGTTTCGGGCCGCGATGCGGCGTCCGGGTTCGTCAACCTGCTGCGGCGCGCCGTCGAACCCGCCGAGCTGCTGGAAGTGTGCCATCAAGAGTGGAAGAAATCGTTGGGACTTGGAAAGGCCTATTCAGAACGGAGGATTCAGAAGGTCGATGAAATGGTTGCCGCGCGCGGAACCGGCCCGGTCAGCCGCGCGAAGGCGATTGTGCGTGTCCTTCAGGAAAAACAGATATGACCGAACGTCTGGAACGGATGAGCGCGGCGCTAGACCGCGTGCGGCGCGAAGTGGAGAAGGTCATCATCGGCCAGAAGGACGCCATCGATCGCTGTCTGATCGTGATTCTCACCAATCAGCATGCGCTCATGGAGGGCGTGCCTGGTGTGGCCAAGACGCTGCTCGCCCGCACTCTGGCTCACGTGCTGGGCTGCGAGTTTGCGCGTATCCAGTTCACGCCGGACCTGATGCCGGCCGACATCACCGGGACGAACATCTTCAACTTGCAGCGCAACGAATTCACGCTGATCCGAGGACCGGTGTTCACCACGTTTCTGCTGGCGGACGAAATCAATCGCGCGCCGGCGAAAACGCAGTCGGCGCTGCTGCAGGCGATGCAGGAGCGGTCGGTGACGATCGACCGCGACACGCATGCGCTCTCGCCGAATTTCACAGTCTTCGCGACGCAGAACCCCATCGAGTTCGAGGGTACGTACCCGCTGCCGGAAGCGCAGAAAGACCGCTTCATGCTGAAGATCAACATCACGTTTCCGGAGCGCGAGGGCGAGCTCGCGCTCGCGCAACGCATGCTCGGCAGGCACTCACCGGAAGCCGACCTGGCGGCAGGCGCCGTAGAAAGCGTGTTGCCCGCCGAGCAGTTGACCGGGATGCGCGAGGCCCTCGAAGACATTGTGGTGCGGGAAGAACTGGCCGGATACGTCGTGGACGTGGCGCGCAGGACGCGCACGTACGAAGCGGTATTGGTGGGCGGCGGACCGCGGGCGACCCAGGCGCTGCTGCTTGCGGCCCGTGCGCACGCCGCGCTCTCGGGGCGGGATTTCGCCTCACCCGACGACGTGAAGTCGATGGCGCCGGCTGTGCTCGAACACCGCCTGATTCTGCGGCCGGAGTATGAGATCGAGGGTCTGTCGGCGGGCGAAGTGGTCCAACGGATTCTGCAGGAGGTCGCGGTACCACGATGATCGTGCCCAGCCACAAGCTGATGTGGGGCGTCGCGCTGGGTGTACTGCCGGCGGCCACGATAGCCGCGCTCGTCCCGGGCGCCGCGCTGTGGGCCGGGGTGCTGGTGGGCGCCGCGCTACTGGTCGCGATAGTGGATGCCGTGCTCGCGCCGCGCGGCCTGCGCGCGATTCGCGTTTCGCTGCCGCCGCTGGTGCGAATGTCGCGCGACCGTGAAAGCGCGATCGAGCTCCGCATCCACAACGAACCGGCAATTCCCGGCCGCGTCCGCATCGGCTTGGCATTGCCGCCTGAGATCGAATCGCCTCAAGAAGACCTCCCCGTGGAGTTGCCCGCGAACGCTCCGGATTCACAGGTGACGTGGAAGTGTACGCCGGTGCGGCGCGGGCTGTATC
>JBOGMR010000439.1:0-5210 GCA_050746825.1 Bryobacteraceae bacterium
GGCTTCGCCCGAATGGATGGGTACCCGGTCGGCATCGTTACGAACCAGCCGCTCTTCCTGGCCGGCGTGCTCGATATCGACGCCTCGCGCAAGGCGGCGCGCTTCGTGCGCTTCTGCGACGCCTTCAACATCCCCCTGGTGACGCTGACCGACGTCCCCGGGTTCCTGCCCGGCACGGCGCAGGAGTACGGGGGCATCATCACCCACGGCGCGAAGCTGCTGTACGCCTACGCCGAGGCTACGGTTCCCAAGATCACCGTGATCACGCGCAAGGCATACGGCGGCGCATACTGCGTCATGGGATCGAAGCACATTCGGACCGACATCAACTTGGCGTACCCCACGGCCGAGATCGCGGTGATGGGCGCCGAGGGTGCGGTCAACATCGTGTATCGCCGCGAGCTGGCGTCGTCGGAAAACCACGACGCGGTGCGCGCCCAGAAGATCGCCGAGTTTCGCGACCGCTTCGCGAGCCCTTTTATCGCCGCCGAGCGCGGTTACGTTGACGACGTCATCGAACCGCGGGAAACGCGCCCGCGAGTCATCAAAGCGCTGCGGATGCTGGAAAACAAAGTCGACACAATGCCGCGCAAGAAACACGGCAACATCCCGTTGTAAGCAGGTGGGGCAGGCGGTTTCGCCTGCCCAGGAGATATACTGTGAACGCTATGCGCAGCCGCCTTGTTCCCGTCATCTCTTTCTCGCTTCTCTTCGGCGTCCTTGTCTACAACACCGCTCAGTCGCAGCCTCCACAAGGAGACCGCAGCGCCCGTTTCCCCGAAATGTCGCGCCAGGCAGAATCCCGCGGCCTGGCCGACGCCTTCAAAGGAGTCACCACGAACGGAGCCGTCGTCGCCGATCTGTTCCCTCTCCGCTCGACCGGCGTCACTACCGAACCCGTCCGCAAAGCCGCCGCGGCCTTCCTCGCCGCACTCAGTCCGGAACAGCGAACGAAGACGGTGTTCCCTGTTGACGACCCCGAATGGCGCAAGTGGATGAATCAGCATTTCTACGTCCGCCAGGGCGTCAGCTTCCAGGAGATGACCGACACGCAACGCGATGCGGCCTTCTCCCTGCTGAGCGCCGGACTCAGCGCACGAGGACTCAAGCTCACGCGCGACATCATGCGCCTGAACCACACGCTGGGCGAACTGAACAGCAACAACTTGGTCGAGTACGGCGAGTGGCGCTACCACATCACCGTGATGGGCGAGCCTTCCAAAGACAAGCCGTGGGGCTTCCAGTTCGATGGACACCACGCCATCATTAACTACTTCGTGCTCGGCGATCAGGTCGTCATGACGCCGCATTTCATGGGCTCCGAGCCCGTCATCGCCTACGAAGGCAAGTTCAAGGGCGTTGCCATTATGCAGACGGAGCAGAACAAGGGCATGGCGCTGATCCAGGCGCTGAACGAGCCGCAGCGCAAGAAGGCCATCGTGCAGGTATCGAAGACGGGAAACAACAACGTCGGCGAAGCTTTCAAAGATAACGTCGCGCTGGATTACGCCGGCATTCGTGCGTCCGAATTGACGGCGAAACAGAAGGACCAGTTAGTTGACCTGATCGGGCAATACGTCGGCAACATGGACGACGGGCACGCCAAGGTGAAGATGCAGGAAGTGCGCCAGCACCTCGACCACACCTGGTTCGCCTGGATCGGCGGCACGGACGAGAAGAGTGTGTTCTACTACCGCGTCCACAGCCCGGTGATCCTGATCGAGTTCGACCACCAGTCGGCAGCGAATCTACGGCATCTCGCCGCGGACCCGAAGGCGCCGAACCGGCAGCACATCCACGCGGTTGTCCGGACGCCGAACGGAAACGACTACGGCAAGGACCTGCTGCGGCAGCACTACCTGCGCCACCCGCACGCCGACTGATGATGAACCACGATTACCGTTTCACGAGCGCGACCCAGTCCTTATCGGGATCCGCCGGCGGGCGGCCGATGGGCTTGAGGCCGGGGCCTTGCACCGACCTCACGTTCCCCGCCTGCAACGCCCCTCCCGCTCGGGGATTGAACCACTGCACAGTGTACGTGCCGGTGCCTAGACGCACCTGGGGCAATCCACCGCCGGGAAGCTGCACCACGATGAGATCTTCGCCTTTGGCGAGCGCGCGTGCGCCGGCTGCACCGAGAACCAGCTCGCCGCGCGGCTCCGTTTCCGCGAACGGCACGTGCTGGCGGAAGAAATCGAGCGCGTAGCGGGTCTGATCCCACAGACGCTCGCGCGAGCGGAAGTCCTCGCAGTTGATGTCCATGTGCGCATAGCGCGCACCGAAATACCATTCGACGCCCGCGCCTCCTCCCATCAGGTTGCCCCACAACGCATCGATCCGCGGCTCGTGGTGCTCGGGGTCGTCCGCATCCGGTAGCGCGCCGTGTGACGCCGTCGATTGCTCGTCGCCGAAGATCGCCCACGGCCGCCCGGCTTTCGCAGAGCGTTGCCGCAGCTCGACCGCTTCGCGATGATAGTTGCGCATCTGGCCCTGGATCGAGGTCGCCTCGAAAAACGGATCGCCCAGCAGGCCGTTGTAAAACGTAGCCGCGCGATCGTTGTGCGTATGCACCGTGATCGGGTGCTGATAGGCGTCCTGGTGGCGGATGTAGCGCGCGATGTCTTTGCGGTCCGCATCGCTCGTGTTGTTCTCCTCCCCCAGGTTCCAGATCACCGCGAGATGATGCGAGAAGCGCGCGCACAACTCGCGGTAATAGAGCTTGCGAATCGGGTTCAAACCCGGACCGCCTCCGAACACGCGATCGTTCTCGGTTTCCTGCGTGACCACATGGAGCTGAATGCCGAGCCGGTCCATATGCGAGAACACGATCTCCCACTGGTCGAGCTTGCTCACGTCAAAGCGGTCTCGCACCTTGGCGCTGGTCCACATCCACGTGTCGCGGCCATCGCCGCCGTCGAGGTTGTAGGTGAGGAAGTAGACGCTGTTGACGCCTTTTGACGCCAGGTAATTCAGCGCGCCGACAATGCCTTTTCCCTTGCCTCCTTTCCACACCGGATCGCCCGCGCGCCAGTCGCGGATGTGCGGCTCGAACTTGTGGATGAACGTGCCGACCTCTTTGTAGCTTCCTGAGTCCGCGTCGGCGTCGTAAGTACCGTCGAATTCGTGGAAGGCGAGGAAGTTTTCGGGCGAATCGGCGCCGCCTTTGAGGTAATACTCGCCCGATCCGGAGAATTTCAAATGATGCTTGCCCGCGTACTCGAGCCGGCCCTTGGCGCGAAAGTCGGCGCCGTTCTTGCCGCTGCCGTTCTTGCCGCTGCCGTTCTTGTCGGACGCCGCGATGCGGAACGTCCCGCTCTCGCCGTCGAAGCCGGTGGCCTGACCCGCGTTCGGGTCGGTGCTCATCGCCACGTCCTCGCCCGAACGGAATGAGGCGCGGAAGCTCCACTCGCCTTCCCGATCCGGAGTAAAGTGAACGCGCCATTTCGCGCCCGCTGTGGCCGATGTCTCCGCCGCGTTGCCATCCGCGGCGAAGAAGCCCGGAACCGTGTAGGCCCTCGTACTCTCCCGATGCGTGAAAGTCACATTGAGCCGGTAGCCGCGAAACGGATTCGGCGTGGCATCCTCGCTCGTGGAAGGGCCGTCGAAGGTGAGGGTGACGCGGTGCCACCGCTTGAGCTCTCCCTCTACATCGACTTTGGCCAGAAGCGGGATCGCGGCGAACAGAAGCAGTTGTCTCAAGGGCATCTGGGCCAACAGAATATCACGCCGGGTGGAGTGTTCTTATGCACGGGTGGGCGCTGGCCCAACGTCTAGGTCAAGATGCCCTTCACGACTTCGCCGTGGACATCGGTGAGCCGGAAATCGCGGCCCGCGTAACGGTAGGTGAGCTTCGTGTGATCCACACCGAGCTGGTGCAGGATCGTCGCGTGCAAGTCGTGGATGGACACTCGGTTCTCAACTGCCTTGAATCCGAACTCGTCGGTTGCCCCGTAGGCGAGACCGCCCTTGACGCCGCCTCCCGCCATCCACATGGTGAAGCCGTAGGGATTGTGATCGCGGCCGGTACCGCTCTCCGACACCGGTGTGCGTCCGAACTCACCGCCCCAAACGACGAGTGTTTCATCGAGCAGCCCGCGGCGCTTCAAATCGCGCACGAGCGCCGCTGATGCGCGGTCCATGTCGGGGCAGCGGCCGCGCAGGTTCTTGTTGATGTCCTTGTGATCGTCCCAGACCTGGCCGCCAGGATAGTAGACATGCACGTAGCGAACGCCGCGCTCCACCAACCGGCGCGCCAGCAAGCAGCCGTTCGCGTAGGGCGTGCTTCCATATTCGGTTCGAATGGCCTCCGGCTCCTTCCGAACATCAAATACATCGAGCGCCTCGAACTGCATGCGATACGCGGCTTCCATGGCCTTGATGCGGCCTTCCAAAAACTCGTCCGATCCGAATGCCGTGCTGTGCTCGCGGTTCAACGCCTGTACTGCGTCGAGCTGGCGGCGCTGCCCGGCCGGGTCAAGCCACTTGTTGCGGAGATCGGCGATCATCCGTTCCGCTTCCACTTCGGCTGTGTTGAACGCCGTGCCCTGATGCTCGGACGGCAGAAATCCCGCGCGCCACAGCGACCCGCCTCCGCCGCCGGCGGTCAGAACGACAAAGCCCGGCAGATTATCGTTCTCGGTGCCCAAGCCGTACGAGACCCATGCGCCCAGCGACGGGCGTGTCGCCAGAATGCTCCCGGAATGAATCAGACTGCGCGCCGGCGTGTGCGTTGGATTGAACGTGTACATCGAGCGCACCACGCAGACGTCGTCAATTACAGACGCCATTTGCGGTAGCAGTTCGCTCACGTCGACGCCGCCCCGCCCGTATTTCTGAAACGTGAACGGCGAGGGCAGCAGGCCGCCGGTCTGGCGTTCGGTCCGCAGATTCACCGAATCGGGGCGCTGACCTTCATGCTTCAGCAAGGCCGGCTTAGGATCGAACATATCCACCTGCGAAGGTCCCCCGGCCAGGAACAGGAAGATCACGCGCTTTGCTTTAGCTGGAATCTGCGGGCCGCGGTAATTGGCCGCCGTGGCCGCGAGCGCTCCGCCTTGAGAGAGCATCGCCGAGAGTCCGACTGAGCCGAGTCCGCCGCACAAGGATTCGAGCATCGCACGGCGTGAGAGCCGTCCCCGAATGTGGTCGCGTGAGACATTACTCATGGCCAGAAAATCTCCTCGTTGGATGCCAGCAACACCTGCGCG
>JBOGMR010000440.1:0-2932 GCA_050746825.1 Bryobacteraceae bacterium
AACGACAGGTTCAAGCCCGGCGTCGGCGAGTTCGGAAAATCGCCGAACTGCAGTAAGTTCGTTTGAGTCTTGCTCTGGAGTGTAAGGCCTGGATTGAAAACCCGCCCAGGAGGCAAGGCGCCGGGTGTCCATTCGTCGTAATACCAGGGCAGCGTGTCAGCCCAGGTCGGATCGAAGGCCAGCGGATAGCCGCCCGATGGGGGATCTACATACGGTGGGGCGATTCCCGGAGGCGGTTGATTATCCGCGGTAACGATTTGATACCAGTTGAAGTGGTCTTCGCCGCACGCAGCCGCCGCACCGGCCAGAGTGGGCGGGCCCGGTTGCGGAACGAAGCTGCTGAAACCGCCGGCAATCCCGCTGCCTTGGGCGTTGACCGTGATCTCACCGATCGCATTAGGATTCGATGAGCAAAATACCGGAATCGTGATCGCGCGGGCGCTTTCGAGCGCTGCGAATAGCGCGATTCCTCCGACGAGCCCACATCGGGCGATAATGTTCATGCGCTCTCCTCCAAATTGGGACAGACGGAGAGACATCGAATACTCCGGGGGGAATCAAAGCTATAGTATTTGCGCGGGACAGGAATGTCAACAGGCGCTCGAAATCAAAAGCCGATGATACAATCAGACCATGAAAGGTAACGACAAAGTACTCGGGTACCTGAACGGAGCACTCAAGGCGGAACTGACTGCCATCAACCAGTATTTTCTGCACTCGATGATGTGCAAAAACTGGGGCTACTTGCGTTTGGCCGAGTACGCGCGCCACGAATCGATCGGCGAGATGAAACACGCGGAGGCTATCATGAACCGGATCCTTTTCCTGGAGGGGACTCCGAACATGACGGACCTGTTTCCGATCAAGATCGGCGCTAACGTGAAAGCCCAGTTGCAGAGCGATCTCAAGCTCGAGATGGAAGCAATTCCCCACCTCAACGCGGGTATCAAAGTCGCGACCGAAGCCGGCGATAACGCTTCCCGGCAGCTCTTTGAGGAAATTCTGGTCGACGAAGAGGAGCACGTCGACTGGCTCGAGGCGCAACTTCACATGATTGAAGAGATCGGCTTCGACAACTACCTCGCTCAGCAGATGCATAAGGGTGAAGAAGGCAAGTAACGCGCGCAATTCGAGCGCAATATTCGGATAGATTCTCAACGCCGTCCTCCTTATGCTGAAGTTATGGAGATCATGATGGCGGCTTTGTGGGAGGATCGGTTTTGGGCAGCGGTGGAAGCGCGCGACCGGCAAATGGATCCGGTGTTTGTTTTCGCGGTCCGGTCGACGGGAGTTTATTGCCGGCCGTCGTGCCCTTCGCGCCGCGCCCGCCGCGATAACGTCCTGTTTTTTGATCGGCCGGAGTCGGCGGAGCAGGCGGGCTACCGAGCCTGTCTCCGTTGCCGTCCGGATTTGCGCGACGCGGACGATCCGGCTGCAGGTTTCGTCGAGCGCATCTGCCGGTACATGGAGGCCAACCTTGACGACTCGGTGTCGCTGGAAAAGCTCGGCCGCGAGGCCGGCATGAATCCGTTTCACCTGCAACGTAAATTCAAGGCGATCACCGGAATCAGTCCTCGAGCCTACGCAGACTTCTGCCGGCTTCGGACGCTGAAAGCCGAACTGCGGGCGGGCCGTCCCGTCACGGATTCACTCTACAGCGCAGGCTACGGATCGAGCAGCAGGCTCTATGAGCGCTCCGCCTCTCAGCTTGGGATGACGCCGCGCGCGTACCGGCGAGGCGGCGCGGGCATCGATATCCGGTGGGCAGTGGCGCGTACGGCGTTCGGGCCGCTGCTGGTCGCATCGACAGCTTCCGGCATCTGCTCGATTCAGTTCGGAGAATCGCGAGCCGCGCTCGAGGCTCTCCTGCGCAGCGAGTTTCCGGCGGCGACGATCGAGCCCGGCCAGGGCTCACTGTCAAGTGCAGTCCAGGCGCTGGAACAATACCTCGCGGCCGATACGCCCGCTCTCTCGCTGCCGCTCGATATTCATGCGACGGCGTTTCAACGCCGCGTGTGGGAATTCCTCCAGACGATTCCGCGAGGCGCCACGAAGAGCTACGCTGAAGTGGCGGCGGCTATCGGCGCGCCTCAGGCGACTCGCGCGGTGGCTCGTGCGTGTGCGGCGAATCCCGCCGCGATCGCGATTCCGTGCCATCGCGTGGTCCGCAAGAACGGCGATCCGGGCGGCTACCGTTGGGGTGTGGAACTAAAGAAGAAACTGTTGTCGATGGAAGGCCGCTAGTCGCGCGGGCCCGATCCAAGGCGTCAATCCAGGTCGATGTCGCGCTTCGGCGGCGTCATGTCCGGATTTTCTTTCGCCTGCTTGAACAATTCGTCGAACTTCTTTTCCAGCACTTTTCCGTGCATGCGCTGCGCTTCAAATGACTGCTGGAAAACCGCTTCGCGGCGACCGGAGGCTCCCTTCAGCTTCGCGACTTCGGCGGCCAGATCTTCGATCGGTTTCGGCTTCTCCGGAACCTTGTGCGTAAGCACCGCGTGCGTCTCCGCATCGATTTTCAGGATGGCCTGGCAGCAGGGACACTCGACCTCAAACGAACCTTTCGCCATGCTCACATCGTAGCAGTACGAGGGACGCGCCGCCTGGCCCGGGTGCAGTCTAAGCCCGCTCATTCCGCGTTATACTCGGCCCATGATGTCGTCAATCGCGATCCGGCTCTCCGTCTGCGGCGTTTGCCTCGCTGCGATGCTCGCCGCCGCGCCCAATTTTTCCGGCGAGTGGAGGATGAACGCTTCCAAGAGCAGCTTCAGCCCGCCCGTTCCCACACCGCAGAGCATTGTGCAAAAAATTGAGCACAAGGACGCGACGCTGAAGCTCAACGTTCATCAGGTGGGCCAGCAGGGCGAGATCCATTACGATCTGAAGTACGCGATCGACGGTAAAGAGCATACCAACACGATTGCCGGTACTG
>JBOGMR010000441.1:0-5177 GCA_050746825.1 Bryobacteraceae bacterium
GGTGCGGATTGCGATCGAGGACATCGGGCTGGCGGATCCGCGGGCGCTCGAGCAGTCGATTGCGGCGATGCAGGCTGTGCACTTCCTGGGAATTCCGGAAGGTGATCTCGCACTGGGGCAGGCGGCGATCTATCTGGCGGCAGCGCAGAAGTCAGATGCGTCGTACAAGGCGCTGGACGCGGCTGTGGAGGATGTGCGCAAGACCCCGACTGAGCCCGTGCCGATGCATCTGCGCAATGCGCCGACGCCGTCGATGAAGGCGTGGGGGTATGGCGAGGGTTACCAGCACGCGCATAAGTTTGACGAGGCGGTCAGCGGGATGGAATGCCTGCCGCCGTCGCTCGCGGGGCGGACGTATTACGAGCCGACGGAGCGGGGCGTGGAGAAGCGGATTAAGGAGAGACTGGCGGAGATTGAGAAGCTGAGGGAGGAGCGGCGGAAGGACGCAGGTTGAGTTGGGGCTCGGCCTCCCAGTGCGCAAGAACCTTCGACGCGAGTACAGCCACATCAACACATTCGCCAAGGGTTTTTACGGCGTCGCCATCCAATTTGACGAACAGCCTATCAGTTTGAAGGGCTCGAGGATCGAAGGCAGCCTTGTCGAACGCCCCCGGAAGCACCCCGGCATGCGCGGCATACGCATCGCTCGGGTCATTTTCGATGCGCCCGAGGTCGTGCCGAAGCTACTACTTCACGGGGAGCCGTGTGTCACTCGATTCTGTGGTTTACCAGTTTCTGCAGGGCGAATCGCCGGAATCCATAATTCAAGCCTTCCCGTCGCTGTCGCTGGAGCAGGTCTATGGGGGACTAACTTTTTACGTCGCTCACCGCGACGAGATCGACGAGTACCTCAAACTAGGCGAGGCCCGGTTCGAGGAACTGGCCAGCGCGTCACGGGAAGCGAATCCGCTGCTGTACGCAAAGCTCCAGGCAGCCAGACGAACACCATTCGCCCGAGGCTGATGCGGACTGCTTCGGATCGAGCCGGCGTTGGACGTCCAAACAGCAAAGGCCGCCAATCTGTTCGGATTGTCCGATCCTGAAGTGCTTTCGATCGCGTCAGCAGAAGGCCGGATTCTCGTCTCGCACGATCGCGACACCATGCCGGCCCTTTCAATCGCTTCGTTGCGAAAGCGATCAGCCCGGGGCCCTGATGCGCGATCAGATGTACGCGGTGACGTCGATCTCGACCAGCGAATTTCCGGGAATGCCGCCTGCCGCCGCGATTGTGGTGCGCACGGGCGGCTCGTCGCCAAAGCGGCCGCGGAACATCTCGTTCATTCCGGCGTAGTCCTTCAGGTCGTTCAGGTACACGTTGCATTTGAGGACCTTGTCCATCGACGAGCCGGCGTTCTCGAGCTCCTTCTGAACTTCGTCGAGCACGTGTTTGGTGTGCGCCTTGATGTCGCCTTCAAAGTGCGCGCCTTTGCCGGCGATGAACAGCAGGTTCCCGTACGATACGGCGCCGTTGAACAGCCCCGGCTTGGGCGGTTTTTTCCCGCCGCGGTAGTGCACCTTCTTGGCGGGGCCGGTTTGCGCTTGGGCACTCGCTGCTGCTGCGCCCGCCGCGGCTACGGCGCCGCCAGCGCGCAAAAAGCGTCTTCTGCTGGGTGTCTTCATATGCGTTCACGACCTCCATCAAATAATTTAGAAAATGGCAAATTCCTGCTGAAGTATAACTTAGACCCTGGCCGGCGTGCAGCCGGGACAGGAGATGGAACGGAATCGAGGGACCGCCGTGTAAAATAGGGTTGGGAAAAAGCATTCCCGCAACGCCCGGGTCGGGTTCGGCCCAGGGCGATTTTTTTTGGAGGTTCACGATGTTTGTTCGCATCCCGGCTGCATGCCGTTCACTTTACCCGCTGGCGCTTTGCACCCTGGCGCTCGGAGCGCCACCGCTCACCACAATTCAGGACGTGCTGTACAAGGCGGATGGCACGCGCTTCAATGGCCTGGTTCGGATTTCCTGGACCTATTTCGAAGGACCGAATAGCTCGAATATCCCAACGCAGGACAAGACCGTGCGCATTGTCGACGGCCATCTGTACGCGCAACTGGTGCCAACGACGAATGCCGTTCCGGCCGCTTACTACACGGTACTCTACAACAGCGATGGCAAGGTGCAGTTTCGCGAGTCGTGGGCGGTGCCGCCGACGTCGGCAAAACTGAAGATCAAGGATGTGCGCACCAGCGGCCCGCTATGGCCGGGAGGGAGCGCGGGAGCGAGCACGCTCATTCAGCAGAGCGACGTCGTGGGCCTGGTCGACGACCTGGCGACGCGGCCGCTCAAGGGTCCCGCGTTCGGCAATTCGCGCGCTGCGGTGATCAACGACTCGGGTCAGCTCGAGGGGGCAACCGGGAGTTTGAGCGATTGCTTGCGAGTTGACGGCACATCGGGCGAGTGCGGCAGCAGCAGCGGTGTTGGGTTCGGATTCGTCGACGCGGAGGCGCCGTCCGGAGCGATCGACGGCGTCAACGCGTCGTTCACTCTGGCCGACACGCCGAACCCGGCCGGCAGCCTTTCTCTGTACCGCAATGGTCTGCGGTTGAAGCCCGCGCTCGAATACACGCTCAGCGGCACTACGCTGACCTTCGTCACTGCCGCGATTCCGCAAACGGGAGACGTCGTGCTCGCGTATTATCGAATTGCCGCGGCGGGCGGCGCTGCGCCGAACTTCTCGGATGACGAAGCGCCCGCCGGAACGATTGACGGCTCCAACGCCGATTTTAGCGTCAGCAACGCTCCCAACCCGGCGTCGAGTCTCCGGATTTTTCGGAATGGCCTGCTACAAAGGGAAGGTCTCGATTACACGCTGAGCGGCGCCGCGGCGCATTTTCTGACGCCGGCGATTCCGCAAACCGGCGATGCGCTGGTCGCGTCGTATCGTTATTGAAGACGTCATTGAGGACGTCAGATTGAAGACGAGCCTCAGCGGCCAGTCGCTTCTGTTTGACCGGCTTCGAGTCGCGCCGCCAGAGCCGGCAGCGACTGGTAGCGGAAGACCTGATCGAGATGCTGATGCTTTTTCAGTATCGGATAAACGGTTTTCAACGCCGTTTCAAGCGATCCCCTGATCTTGGAGTTCCACAAACCGCACAATGTCCGGTTCTTCGGATCGGGCTTGTGGTTAAGGAACTTCTGGATCAGGGGATCATTCGGCGTTGTGTCGTAGCGCATCACGACTGTTGAAATCACGCCATTGAAAAATCCGGGACTGCCGGAAAAATAGTCGTCGTGGTTTTCGAGCGTCCACTCCATCACTTCGGGATTCGTCATGTTGACGATCGTCAACGGCCAAGCCACGCCGGACAGCATCGTCTCGCGCATCTCGTGGTTTGGCGCCTCGACGGCAGCCATGCCGATCGCCCGGCAGGGCCGGAGAAAGCCCGGCATGAAGTTGATGGGATGAAAATAAACGCTGCGGCCGATGCCACGCCAGTAAAAGCCCACCGAATCCGGAGCGTACTCGGTGAGCGCATTGTGTACGCGCCGGCAGAACGCCGCGTTCTGCATGAAGCGCGTCACCAGTCCCAATGATTCGATGGCCGCTCCGTAGTAACCCGGGCGGGAATTGGCGCGGCAGAGATCGACGGTCCGCTGCACGACGTGCTTAATATCCTTCTCGGTGAAATTGGCCGGCAGGCGGTCCATGTAGTGCTTCGCGAATCCCAGCCCGATGCCTGCGTGCAGCATGAGCCAGGCGCCATCCCATTTCGGATCGAGCGTGACGTCGATCAACATGCGCGCGGGGTTCTCGCTGCGAGCCATGTTCCACTCGGCCAAATCCTTTCCAACGCCCTCGACCGCCCACAACGCGGGGAAGTCGCCCAAGGCATAACATTTCGCGACGATCGATTCGAGCGGCGTCTTGCCCTCGGGATCCATGTAGCTTTCCAGGTTCTGCACGAGCGCCATGATCTTGCATTTGTTGCTGCACTCGACGGCCGCCACGCGCGCCTTACGGCCGGGGAAGAACATGGTGAAGATGTACGTGAAGATGGGTGCGATGATGCCGAACATCTTCAGAACGGTGCGGTTCCTCATAGGATGCAATCCTCCTGCGCGCAGTCATGCCGCAAGGCGTCCTGCTCGCCCGCGGCGATTGCCGCCTCGATATTTTCCCGCGAAAAATCGAGCAGGCCGGTCTTGCCTCCCAGCACCTTCTTCGGACGATGCTGATGGACGATGATGCGGCCGGACGGGTCCTTGGCCGAAAAGTTGTGACGCCGGCGGTCTTCGAGGTCGCGCTCCAGAATCGCCGAGAGCGTGATGGCGAGCGACCGGTTGCTGGCTTCGAGCGAACTGGCATCTTCGCCCGGCGGCCGCGCCTCGGTCCTAGGCTCGTTCTGCACCATATGGATGACGCGACAGCCCGCGTCCACCGCAGGCTGCAGAGGCGTCTGCATCACGAGGCCTCCATACAAGAACTCTTTCCCGTTGATCTCAACCGGCGGAAACATGATCGGCAAGGCGCAGGATGCGAGAATCAGCCGGTAGCCGACTTCTTCGTTGAAATGTTTGTTGGTAAAGACCTGCGCCTTGCCCGAGTCTTTCTCAGTGGCCACCACGCGCAGCAGGCGCAGCGGCTTGGCTTGCTCGCCGTCGCGGATCACCCCGAGACTGACGCTCTCGGAGATTAACCGCTCCATCGGCGAGAGATCGTTCCACATGGCGAGGTCGAGCCAGCCTGAGAAGCTCCCCTTGGCAAAAGCTTTGGCGGTGCGGCCCGCCACTTGCGGCGCCAGCCATGCCAGGTCTCCGAAGAACTGCACGAACGGCTTTAACGGCCGCCGCCACATGTAGGGGATGTCGAGGAACTGGAGGAAGTCGAGGCGTCGGCGGTAGACGCGGCTGTGCCGCATTTTGCCTTCCTGCGGAATCTCGTCCGCCCACAGCGACTGCAGATAGTCGACGGGCGCTGGAAACTGGCCCGGCAGACGGCTGGCGATAACCGATGCGTTGAACGCGCCGGCGCCGGTGCCGCAGAACACTTCCGGCACAGTCCCAGGCGGCGCCGCCGGGCATCGGCCGCTATAGATCGCTTTCAAGACGCCCACTTCGTAGGCGGCTCTGGCGCCGCCACCCGAGAGCACCAGTCCGGTTCTTGCGTTCGAGTTCAGGCCGCACCTCCGAGGCGCCACTTGGCCCAGATCCCCTCGGCGCCATCCATCAAGGC
>JBOGMR010000442.1:0-10473 GCA_050746825.1 Bryobacteraceae bacterium
CGCGCGCCCGGCGCCGTCACGCGCATCGTCCACTATGGCGATTCGCCCACCACCGCCGACATGATCACCGGCGATACACGCCGATTGTTACAGAAGCAGTTCGGCGACGCAGGCCACGGCTTCTGTCTCGTGGGCAAGCCCTGGGCGTGGTACGACCACAACGGCGTCGCCATTCAAGCGAGCGAATGGACCGTGGACCCGGCATCGCAAGCCAAAGTCCGGGACGGGTTCTTTGGTCTCGGCGGTGTCAGCTTCCGCGGGGGAACATCGGCGGCTACGCGCATCACACTGAAAGAGAGCGGGCACGAGAGCATCGAAATCTCATTCCTCCGGCTGCCTGGCGGCGGCGAATTCACGGTTCACGCGGACGACAAACTAATGGGAACGGTGCAGACCCTCGACAAGACATTGTCACCTGGCTTTGCGGAGTTCCCCGTTCCATCGTCCGCGAGGCATTTCAGGATCCAAGTGACCGCCGGCGTGGTGCGTATGTTCGGCGTTCTGTTTCACAAGCACAGTCCAGGTATCGAGTACGACAGCCTGGGACTCAACGGCGCCTACATTTCGGTTCTGGCGAAGATGTTCGACGAGAAGCATTGGGCCGAGCAACTGCGGCGCCGGAAGCCCGACCTCGTTATAATCAATTACGGAACGAACGAAAGCGGCTATGCCGCGTTCGTCGACAAGGTTTTTGCCAAAGAGTTGAGCGAGGCCGTGCGTCGCGTGCGGGCGGCCCTGCCGGAGGCATCCATATTGCTGATGAGTCCCATGGATCGCGGCCAACGAGAGACAGGGGGTGCGATCGGCACCTATCCCACGATCCCGCGGCTGGTGACGATCCAGCAGCAGGTGGCGCTCGAAACGGGTTGCGCCTTCTTCAATACCTTTCTTGCCATGGGAGGCCCCGGGACGATGGGTCGCTGGTACGAAGCTGAGCCGCGACTGGTCGGAGGCGATTTCATTCACCCGATGCCGGCGGGCGCGCGGATCGTGGGCAACCTGCTCTACCAGGCCTTGTTCGACGGCTACAACAGGTTCAAGGTGCGCCGGATGCAGGAGCGCTTCGCAAGGATGGCCAAGAAGTGACAACCCGCCTGGCGTTGGGCACGACGGCGTTCGTCGCAGGCGCATTCTTGTGGGCCGCGGCGGCTCCAGCCCCACCGGCCAAGAAGAAACCAGGCGCCGGTAAGACGAGCGCGAAGAGGCGCGCCCCAAAGGCGCCCCCGGTGAGTCCCAAGGTACGCGGCGAAGCGAACGAAACCGTCAACCAGTTGCTCGAGCGGGCATTCGAGATTCCGATTGAGAATGCCGCTGCTTTGGTGCCCTTTTTCGAGCAGCTCTATCGCAGCCAGAAGGATCCGGCCGGCGCCCTTCTGCGCATCCTCCACTTCGGCGATTCGCATACCGCCAGCGACGATCTCACCGGCGCCGTGCGATCGCTCCTGCAAGGCCAGTTTGGTGACGGCGGCGGCGGCTACTCCCTCGCCGGACGCCCATTCCGTAGCTACCGCAGACTCGATCTGAAAAGCGCCGCAACCAAAGGCTGGCTTTCCGAAGGACTGTTGAAGCGAGACACCGACGGCTTGTACGGTCTTGGCGGTGTCGGCATCTGGACGCGCCAGCCGCGCGAATCAATCTCTTTGAAAGCCGAGTGCCGTTATCTCGAGATCTTTTATCTCACGCAGCCCGGCGGCGGTCCCGTCGAGTTTTATGACAACGGCTCTCTGATCGAGACCATTGCGACCGAGGGAGAGTTCGCGCCCGGATACTATCGCTACGAATCGCCGAACTCGGGCAGCCACGTCTTTGAGTTGAAGACGGTCGCGCGCGCGCCTGTTCGCCTCTTCGGATGGGTGACCGAGATGGACCACGGCATCACGTATGAGTCCATGGGCATCAACGGGGCGCAGGCGTCGATCATCTTCCGCTGGGATGAAGGACTGCTTGCAAGCCAGCTCCAGCGGCGAAACCCGGCGCTGATCGTTCTCGCGTACGGGACCAACGAAGCGAGCAATCCGGATTGGACGCTGCAGAGTTACGAGGAGATGTTCGGATCGCTGCTTCGCCGCCTGCGGCGCGCGATTCCCACGGCGTCGATCCTGGTGGTCGGCCCGCCGGACCGTTACCTTCGCTCGAAGGGCCGCTGGGCGCCGTTCGAGCGCATTGACAGGATTGTCACGGCGCAGCGTCAGGCGGCCGTCGAAAACCGGTGTGCATTTTACGACCTGCGCGAAAAAATGGGCGGCGCGGGCGCCATGCGGCAATGGGTTCTCGCCGGCCTCGCTCAATACGATCACGTTCACTTCACGTCGTCCGGTTACCGGCGCCTCGGGTACGTGCTGTTTCAGGACTTGGTGTACAATTACCAGAAATATACGAAGGTGCGCGACGAGCTCGCCAGGCAGATTCCCAATGACCCGACAAACACAGATCGTTGAAATTGTTCGGAAGTTTTCCAAACGCAAGACCTCGCCTTCTCCCGGCGAATCTCTGTTCGACTCCGGCCTGCTCGATTCGTTCGCTCTGCCCGACATGGTCAGCGAGATCGAAAAACAGTTCGGCATCAGCATCCCGGATTCGGATCTGAATCCGCGGAAGTTCGATTCGATCGAGCGGATTGAGAGCTACCTGGAAAGCCGTCTGTAGTCTCGTGGCCTGTTTTTTGTGAGTTGGATCAGGGAGTTCGGGGCCTACCTTCCTTCACGCAGGGTTTCCAACGAAGAAATCGGGACGCTGGCCGGCGCGGATGCGCAGTGGATTCTCGAGGTGTCCGGCATTGAGGAGCGCCGCTTTGCCGCCGAGGGTGAAGAGGTGGCGGATCTGGCGGTCGCGGCCGGGCAGGATTGTCTTTCGCGCGCCGGAGCGGGCCAATCGGAAATTGGGATGGTCATGGTCGCGAGCGGGTCGGCCGGGCGTCGATTCCCCGGGCCCGCTGCGACAGTCGCACATCGATTGAGCCTGACCGGGGCATTCGCTCTCGACGTGCCGATCGCCAGCGCTGGATCGCTGTTCGGAATGGCGCTGGCCGCGAGACTCGCACCGAGTTCCGGCGGCATACTGGTCATCGCGGCGGAGAAGATGTCCGGAGTAGCTCTCCAGCACCCGGTCGAGAAGAACACCGCGGTGCTGTTCGGCGACGGCGCCGGGGCGTGCCTCGTTTCCCGAACGGCCGGGCGCGCCCGGATCGTGGACTCGGCGCTTTATTCCGACGGTGCGTTCGCCGAAGACCTGCGACTTGAGTTCGACGGTCCGGTCCGCATGAACGGCCGCGCTGTCATCGTGCAAGCCTCGCGCAAGATTCCCCGGGCCATCAGCGAGCTATTGTCCAGGAACGCATGGACGCCTGGCGAGATCGAAATCTTCCTGCTGCATCAGGCCAACCAGAATCTCATAACCCGCGTGGCTGACGCGGTCGGAGTAGCGCCCGGGAAGTTCTATTCAAACATCCATCAGTACGGCAACACCTCGTCGGCGTCGATGCTGATTGCGGCGAAGGAGTGGTGGGAAGGAGCGAATCCGCGAGCCGGCGCACGCGTGGTTTTCGCGGGTTTCGGCGCGGGTTTTCACTGGGGAGCGCTGCTGGCGGAGGTAGTTTGAGCCTCGAACCGCAGTGCGTCGCGATACCCGAAGGCTGGTACCTCATGGGTTGCGAGCGCGGCCGCGACGAGGAGAAGCCCGTACACAGCGTCTGGGTTGACGCATTCGATCTCGCGACCATCCAGGTGCGCAACAAAGACTACGCGGAGTTTCTGGCGGCGACCCAGCGCCCCGTGCCGCCGGATTGGAACGATCCGCATCTGAGTGATCCCGATCAACCCGTGGTTTCCGTGAGCTGGTTCGATGCCGCGGCATACTGCGAGTGGCTCAGCAGGCTCTCTGGCCGCCGCTATCGCTTGCCGACCGAAGCGGAGTGGGAGCGCGCGGCGCGCGGGGGTGTTCAAGGCGCCTTGTATGTGTGGGGCGATGACGAACCGCTATCGCGCGCGGATTACCGGAGGCGCTGGACTGCCGGCGTGAAAGGCCCGCGCAAAGTGGCCGAGGAACCGCCGAATCCTTACGGCGTTTTCGATCTGGGTGAAAACGTCCACGAGTGGTGCGCAGACTGGTTCGACAAGAGCTACTACGCCGTTTCGCCGGAGCGGAATCCGCAGGGCCAGGCGAGTGGCGCCCGCCGCTCTTCGCGCGGAGGCTCGTGGCGTCACCACATCAAGGTGAGCCGATGCGCCGCACGGTCCAGCATCCCGCCGGAATTCCACTACGCGGACTACGGATTCCGTGTGGCGCGGGCCTGACGTGGCGCAGTGCGCAAGACAGGCCCGGCGGCGGCCAAAATGGCCGCCCCACAAGCGCACTCGGATCAGCAAGTCCGGTGATCGTTTCTGAAAAACTCCACGGTCAACGTTCCAGCGACGCCGACACAATCTCCCGATCATTTCGCGCGATCACGTGCCGGTTCGCATACGCCGGGTGAGACCAGTTCACCAGTCCCAGTTCCCGCCGATTCCCCGGCTTGCTGGTCGGCTCGATCAGCTTGGTGCGGCTGATCTCCCGGTATCCCTCGGGCGACAACCGCGCAATGATCAAATCGCCGCGGTCGTTGTTGATGAAGTACCGGTCCTGATAGCGCACGATGTGCCCGCCGGCCCAGCGGGCCTTCTCCTTCGTAACCTCGAGCGTCTCCCACACGCGCTCGCCCGTCGATGCCCTCAGACACCGGAACTGTCCATAGCTGCAGATGCCGTAGATGTAGTCACCGTCAATCACCGGCGTCGCGATCACGGCGTGCAAGCCATCTGTCTCGATTTCGCTGTCGCTCTTGCCTTTCCACACGCGCGCAGCCCGCGGCGAGGCGGGATCGAAGCGCATCATCAGCGAGCCGTTGTAGAACGCCGACAACAACAGCAGCGGCCCGCTTTTCACCGCCGTTGCCACCGTCATGCCTGCCTGAATCCGGAATGGCTCCTCCCACAAAACCTTGCCGGTCGCCGGATCCAGCGACGCCACCGCGCGCGGATACCAGATGATCAACTGGCGCGTGCCGCCGGCGTCGAAGATCACCGGCTGGCAATATCCGGACTCCGAATCCTCCGACGAAAGCGCGCGCCACAGCTCTTTCCCTGTGGCCTTATCGAACGCAACCACCTTCGCGTTCGGCGCCCCGCCCACCAGCGCAATCAACCGGTCTCCCTCGGCCAGCGGCGCGCCGGTCATGCCCCACACAGGCACCTGCGTGCCGTAATCCTTCACGTAGTCCTTCCTCCAGATCACTTCGCCGTCGCGCGCGTTCAGGCAGAGCAACGCGCCTTTGGCCCCCTGAACGTAGACGCGATCGCCATCCACGGTCGGCGTAGCGCGCGGACCGATGGCGTAGGTGCCCATCAGACCCGTGTAGTCGGCTTCCCATTCGCGCGTCCAGAGAATCTTGCCGGTCTTCTCATCGAGGCTCAGCGCGCGCTCGATTCCTTTGTTTTGCCCGGCCGATCGAAAGTCGGTGACGAAGACGCGCCCGGCCGATACCGAAGGCCCTGCGTAGCCGGCCTGGATCTCCGTTCTCCAGCGGTAGCGGAGACCTTCCGCGGGAAATTTTTCGAGCACACCGGACTCGGTCCATACGCCGCCGCGGCCCTTACCTCGCCACTCCGGCCAGTCTGCGGCACGCAATGGAATCAGTATTACGAAAAGAATCAGAAACGGCATGACAAGTGCTATCATGACTCGCGAGGGGCTACCGATGTCAAGCGCGGCGCTCATCCACGGGCGGAGGGCGCTTGGCGTTGCCGTTGTAAGATAGGAACGGAATATGGAAAGTGGCGTCACTTCCGGGAGCGAAGTTCCGGGCCTGGAATGCCCCAGGTGTGGAGCTCACAAAAGCCGTCCATCATTGCGCAAAGGTATGTTCGAGCTTTTCTTGCGGCTCATCATGGTCACGCCGTTTCGCTGCCGGGGCTGCCGCGCGCGTTTCTACAAGTTCGGCCTGCATCACGAAGCCGACGCGAGCGACCCCGAGCGAGTGGAAGATTAGCCGCCGCTCACGCGGAAGAGACGGCCTACGGTGACGAAAACACAGAACCACGAGCGTAAGCGAGTGGCAGCCGCTCCCTGACGGTCGCGGTTCCGTGCGGAGCGTCATCGTCAAAGCGGCGCCAGTGCGGCGGGCTGTTCGGAATCAGAACGGGACGATTTTCCCATCCGAGCCGAGCCGCAGTTTGATTCCACGCCACTCCACCGACGAGCCTGCGAGTCCCGCGACCCAGACCGCAAAGCCCCACAGGTCGCGCACGGGCATCAGATACCAGCGGCTCACGACGTTACGGTCGCGCAGCACTCCCCAACCCACAAGCAGACCAGTCGCCAGGCGCGGCGCCATTGCGCAGGCAACGGCCCACCACTGGCCGGCAAAGGCGGCCACCACTGCCCAGGCGCTTGCCTGCGTGACGAGATAGCCGTAGTAGCCCGCGGTGCGGGATGCGCGGATCGTTCGCGACCACCGGAGTTGGTGCCTCCAGACTTCCCCCCAGGTGGCGCCCGAGAGATTCGTTTCCACCACTGCGTCCGACAACTCGACACAATAGCCGAGCGCACTGATGCGAGCGCCGAGCTCATAGTCGTCGGCCAGATAGTCAGCCAGCGCGGAGAACCCGCCGATCCGTTGCAGGTCGGATACGCGGAACGCCATTGTGGAGCCGAGCGCGAACCCGGAAACACCCGCGAAGCGCGCCACCAGCACGCTGGGCGCAAATTCCGTCGCGATGCCGAGCCCTTCAAACCGCGAGGGCAGTGAATCGCCCGACGCCCGATACAAACATGTGACGAGCCCGGCCTCCGAATCCTGAAGCGGCGCCATGACCGTTGTCAGATAATCCGGCTCAACCAGAATGTCCGAGTCGTTCACCAGCAGATAAGGATGCCGCGCCTCAACCGCCAGATCCGCCAGCACGCCGACCTTGCCGTTCGCCGCCCGTGTCGGGCACACGACCAGCCGGATCGCGCGATCAGGAAATTCACGCTGGAGCCGCTGAACATCCGCAACCGCGGGGTCAGCGGGATCCGCGACGCCGAACAGGATCTCGAAGTCGGGATAGCGCTGGATGGCGTGCGAGCGAATCGCCTCCTGGAAGCGCGGATCCCGGCCGCGCACCGGTTTGAGGATCGAGACAGGCGGCGTGAAGGCCGGCCGGCGCTTGGGGCGCCGCATCCTCGCCAACCCCGCGGCGAGCGCCACCAGATAGTAGGCGCCGGCGAGCGCCGCCGGAATCCCCCACAGCCATCGCATTTAGAACGAGAGCAGCGCGACGCCGCAAGCCACCATCAACGCTCCCGCCCAGCGTGGCCAGCCGATCCGCTCCTTCAAGACATACTTCGCGAGAATTGTTTCGAGCACAAAGCTGGCCGCAGTCGCCGGAACGGCGAAGCTCAGATCCGCCATCGCCACCAGCTTCAAAAACGCAAAGAAGGAAATGGCGGCAAAGAATACCGAGCCGATGATGTACCGATTGCGGACGATCGAGGCCAGCACGCGGCCAAGCGCGCCCGGACGGAAGTCGTGGATCTCGCCGTGGCGCCGCATTCCGAGCGCGCGCCACACTTCGCTGACCGTCGTCGCGGCGACGACAATGGCGACCAGCAGCCACTTCACGGCAGCGGATCCTCCGTGCTGCGAGGATGCGTGCCGCCCACCAGCGCTACTCCGCCGGTGATCAGGACGATGCCTGTCCAGCGCGCCACCGAAATCTGCTCATTCAGAAACAACCGGCCCGCCAGCGCGGCCAGCGCGTACCCGATCGCGGTCACAGGCAATACGTAGCTGAGGTCCGCCCAGCTCAGCAGCGCCATGTGCGAGAGCATCCACAGAAGCAGAAGCAGCACGCCGGTGAACACCCACGGATCGAGGAAGGCGGCAAGATACTGGAGCGGTCCTGCCGGCGACCCGACCCGGCGCATGCCCCATGTCAGCGCGAAGTTGCCGCAGACGTTGCTCGCGACGACGACCAGAGTGGTGATGCCGGTCTTCACCCTCAGTCCGGCCGCGTCCTGCAAGGTCTAGTCTCCGCCACTCGCTGTCGCGGCGGCCTGACGATGCTCGGCGACAAACTTCTTGCGCTTGGAGCGCAGCGCCATGTACTCGCGCGCTTCTTTGGCGAGGCGGCGCCGCTCGTCGCCGTTGAAAATCGCTTTCCGCACCACGCGCCACACCACGCGCGGACGGAAATAATACTCTCCGTAAAACCGCTCGACCCAATCGACCAGTTCGCCGCGATCCAGCCCGGGATAGGTGATATTCGGCAACTGGTGGCCCTTGTCGTCGGTCATCGAATCGATCGTGATCAGATCGTTCTTGCGCGCGTAGTCGTAAAACTCGGTGCCGGGATACGGATGCGCGATGGAAACCTGAATCGTCTCGGTGTCGAGGCGCTTGGCGAAATCGATCGTACGGCGAATGCTGTCGCGGGTCTCGCCCGGCAGCCCCACGATGAAGTCGCCGTGAATGATCAGGCCCAGTTTCTTGCAGTTTTCGGTGAAGCGCTGCGCCATGTCAATGGTCGCGCCCTTCTTGATGTTCTTCAGGATCTGCGGATCGCCCGACTCGTAGCCCACGATCAGCAGGCGGCAGCCGGCCTCCTTCATCGCCTTGAGCGTCTCGTAATCGGTGGTGACGCGCGAGGTGCACGACCAGGTGAAATTCAGAGGCTTCAGTTTGCGGCACAGCTCGACGGTGCGCGCCTTCTGGTAATTGAACGTGTCGTCGTCGAAGAAGATTTCCTTGATCTGCGGGAACGCTTCAATCGCGTAGCGCACTTCGCCCGCGACATCGTCGCTCGAGCGCAGGCGCCAGCGGTGTCCCGAGTGCGTTTGCGGCCAGAGACAGAAGGTACACATCGCGGGGCAGCCGCGCGATGTATAAAGCGAGATGAACGGGTTCAGCAGAAACGGCACGTTATAACGCGTCACGTCCAGATCCCGCTTGTAAACCTTGGTGACCCACGGCAGCTCATCGAGATTCTCGATGACCGCCCCTTCCGGATTATTGACAACACCGCCATTCTTGCGGAAGCTGACGCCGGGAAGCGATTCGAGCGGCTTGCCACGCGCATAGTCCGCAATCTGATGATCGAACTCGCGGCGCACGATGAAGTCGATCGCGGCCGACGAGCGCAGCGTCTTCTCAGGCTCGACCGTCACCGGCGGTCCGACGAACGCCACCTTGAGCTTCGGGTTGACGTCCTTCATCATCTCGGAGATCTTCACGTCGACGTGAAATCCCGGCGTCGAGGTGAACAGCACGAGCAGCTCGAAATCCTTGGCCATTTCAACGGTCTGCTCAATCGAGATGCGGTGCGGCGGCGCGTCCACCACCTTACTGTCGGGCAGCATCCCGGCCGGATAGCACAACCATACGGGATACCAGTACGATTCGATCTCGCGTGAAGCCGGCCAACGCGAACTCGCGCCGCCATCAAAACCTTCGAAGGAGGGCGGATTCAGGAAAAGCGTTCGCATGAGTATCCTTTGAGCTTACGGGAGCGGCATTCGAAAGACAACCCGGAGCGCTACTGGCTGTCGCTAAGCAACGCCACGTCCGGCGGCCGGACCAGCGACACGGACGTAAAATCGACTTTGAGCCGCGCTTTTCCCACCAGTCGCGTGTCGATCAGCGTATCGATGCGCCGCGGCACCGCGACGCCTTCCCGCTCCTCGTACTCGCGCACAAACTCCACTCTCTTCAGGAAAATCGACGGATTCTTGACGAAGCGGCCCGATTCCCGAACGGGTAGAAAGCTCCGAGCGTCGATCCACAACTCACCGGTAAACAACCCGACACGCTTCTTGCGCGGCGACAACTGAAACACGTGGACCGGGCGGCCGTCTTTGTCGGACTGCCCCTTGTAGCGAAACTTGTAATTTTCCGGGGTAACGGCCAGCGAACCGGCGCTCCCGTTCCGCGATTCCACTTCCGCGGTCAGGTAGCGCGCGATTACGTCGTTCTTGATGCTTCGATCGCCTTCAAAGCGCAGGGCTTCGTAAGTGATCCGGCCCAGATCGGAGATTTTCCGGAGCGCACTGAGCCGCCCCTGCCGGTGCAACTTCGGCAGTTCGGCCTCGATCTCGACCTGCATCGAAGAGCCTTGCAGCCGCGAGCGATGCGCCTCGGAAATCGCGACGTACTGGCTGACAATGGCAGTGGGTTCGGGACGCGGCTCGGCGGGCAACGCTGCCGCAAACACAAGGATAGTAGGGACTATGCGAATCAGACGGTGCAAATCACCCTCGGGCATTTACAGGAATCGCGGAACTGTCTCTTGCAACCGATTCTTAATATACCACGATAGATGCCCGAGGCGCTGGGAAGATTCAGCGATGCGCTGAGCCGTTTTCGAGGGCATGTATCTCTGCCATCTCTGCCCGGCGCCCGTCGATCGTAATCGAATGCAGGTCCAGCGCTAGCTACTTTCCGGCGCAAAATTCATTTTCCTG
>JBOGMR010000443.1:0-6430 GCA_050746825.1 Bryobacteraceae bacterium
GCACGAAGGCACTGGTGAGCGCCATTGTGCTCGCTGTCGACGGGGATCAGTTCAGCGCCAGTTTGTTCGACCGCTTGCATCACCACTCGCCCGGCAGAAACCAGGACCTCTTTGTTCGCCAGTCCAACCCGCTTGCCGGCCTTGACCGCTTCATAAGTCGCCTCGAGACCGGTGACGCCGACGATCGCCGACATCACCGTATCGGGCTCGGACGACTTTGCGGCAGCGACTCGCGCCGCCGCGCCCCAGGCCAGTTCCGGCCATGCGGACTTCGGAAGCCCGGACGCAGCCAGTTCAATACACAGACGATCCAAAGCGGTCTCTGTTGCGACAACCACTACTTTCGGCTGAAACTCCAGAATCTGGGATACAAGAAGAGTCGTATTTTGTCCTGCGACTAGTGCGTAGATGCGAAAACGTTCGGGGTTCCGCCGGACGACATCGAGGGTGCTGGTTCCAATCGAGCCGGTCGAGCCGAGGAGGGTGATGTACCGCATGGGGCAGCAGTCAGAATAACATGGCAGGCTTGGGTTTGTTTCCGTTTACAAGGGTTACAAAGACTCTTGGTTCTGGAAGATCGAAGTAAGGGGATTCTGATGTTGGAAGCCTGGTGCTGAATCTTTTTCCGTTGAAAGACCCAACCTCGTTAGGGCGCCGGGGAGGATTGCTTCAGGGGTCTTTATTTAGAGGTTAGTCTCGCTTTGGTGGGAGTTGCCTCCCCGGCTTGATTCCAATTCTAGTAGACCTGGGTCTGGAAGTCAACAAAAATTTGTAGGACGCTAGCCTTTTCCCCCTCTTAGTACTATTGGTACTTAGGGAGTAAGGCTCGGGGTGGAGGCGCTTCACCGGCGCGTTGGATTGCCAAGTCCCGCCGGATCGCGTCAAGCTTCGCTTCAAACTCGGCCGCGTTCCTTTCCGCAGGGTCGATCACCAGCGGCCCGAGGTCCGCGAGCAGCCCTTCTTTTGGCGTCCCGCCTGAAAGCTGCCGATGATGAGAACGCCTTTCGACCCGATCATGCGAGTGACGTCTCTCATCTTTTGGTTGTGGAGCAGCAGGACAAACTGAGCGACCTCCAGGATTGTCGACTGTGATTTTCTGGGGCTCATCGTCCGGTGTGATCTGTAGGTTCGATTGATCCGCCACGCCGGTCAGGTCGAGGTCCCAGGCCGAGACGCCATAAACGCGGCAGCGGGAAAACTCGCACGCTGGTGAGGAGTGAGAGGTGGCCTTCGTCAGCCATGAATACCTCGCCGATTGACGCGAGAGCGCCACCACCGCACGACTACGCGGTTTTGGCGTCCTGGCGGCGGACTTCGACGCCCGTCAGGCCTTCGAGCACCTTAATGGTGGAGCAGATGTCCTCGTCGGCATGGCCGGTGGCGATGGCGGCCTGGAAGAGTTGCCGTGTGAGAGCAGTCAGGAACAGGGGCACGCCGAGTTCCTTGCCGGATTCCAGCATGAGGCCGATGTCTTTGTGCATCCACTTCACGGAGAAGTTCGCGGCGAAGTTCCGGTCGAGGACGTAAGGCGCCTTGAACTCGATCAGGCCGCTCTTGGCGGCGCTGTTGGCCAGGATGTCGAGCATCAACTGCGGATCGACGCCGGCCTTGGTGCTGAGCACGATGCCTTCGTTGAAGGCCTGGAGAATGTTCGACAGGATCAGGTTCTGGGTCAATTTGGCGTGGAGGCCCATGCCGGGCCCGCCACAATAGTACAGCCGCTTGCCCATCGGCTCGATGTTGGGGCGAATCCGCTCGAACACTTCTTTCGGGCCGCCGATCATGAAGGTGAGATTGCCGCTCTCGGCGCCGGGTTTGGAGCCGGTGCAGGGGGCGTCGAGGAAGTCGATCTTCTTTTTGCCGAGCGCCTCGCCGATCGCGCGGCTTACCGATACCGCGATGGTGCTGGCATCGGCGATGGCGGTTCCGGGTTTTGCGCCGGCGGCCACTCCGTTTTCGCCCAGGATCACCGCGCGCGACATTTCGGAGTCGCCGACACAGATGAAGATGCAGTCGGCCCGCTCGCCGACGGCCTTCGGCGTCTCGCAGAAGATACCCTTTTCGGCCGCGGCCAGCTCTTTGGCCTTTTGCGCCGAGTGGGACCACAACGCCACTTCGTGACCGGCGCGGAGCAGATTGCGCGCCATGGGATAGCCCATGATGCCGAGGCCGAGAAAACCGAGTTTCGCCATTTTGATTGATTCTCCTGTTTTGAAAAGTACCGCTTGCCGGCGCGCGCGGCTCAGTAAGAGAGCATCTGCGATTGTACGACGGCGGCAGCCTGTGCGACAATTGCCAGTTCCCGATGAGACCAGCCATCCTTGTCACCAAGCGAGTGTATCCGGAGGCCGTGGAGCTGCTCGGCCAACACGCCGACGTCGATTACGTGGACACGTACGACGGGCTCACGCCGGAGGAGTTGATCGAACGGCTGCGCGGCAAGCAGGCCGTCGTGAGCCAGTTGACGGACCGCTTCGACGCGGCGGTCATCGACCGGCTCGAGGGCGTGCGCGTGATCGCCAACGTGGCGGTCGGCTACGACAACATCGACGTGCCCGCCGCCACGCGCAAGCGCATCCTGGTGACCAACACGCCCGACGTGCTCACGGACACAACCGCCGACTTCGCATTCGCGCTGCTGCTGGCGGCGGCGCGCCGGGTCGTCGAGGGCCATTACTTTGTTCACTCGGGCGAGTGGCGGAAATGGCGGATCGATCTGCTGGTGGGGCATGACGTACACCACGCGACGCTCGGAATCTTCGGGATGGGCCGGATCGGGCAGGCGATGGCGCGGCGGGCGCGCGGCTTCGGCATGCGGATTCTCTATCACGACGCATTTCGCGCCCGGCCGGAGATCGAAGTGGAACTGGGCCTCGAGTTGGTGGAGAAAGAGCGGCTGCTTCGCGAGGCGGACTTCGTGAGTTTGCACGTACCGCTCCTGGCCGAAACGCGCAAGTTGATCGGCGCCGCAGAACTGCGGCTGATGAAGCCGTCCGCCATCCTGGTGAACACGTCGCGGGGACCGGTGGTCGACGAAGCGGCACTGGCCGAGGCGCTGGCGGCGAAGGTGATTGCCGGCGCGGGGCTGGATGTCTTCGAACAGGAGCCCCGGGTTCAGCCAGGGCTGCTGAGACTGGACAATGTAGTGCTCGCCCCGCACATCGCCAGCGCATCGATCGCAACCCGGCGGCGCATGTCGGTGATGGCGGCCGAAAATGCGCTGGCGGCGCTGGAAGGGAAGCGCCCGCCCAATCTGGTGAACGCCGAATTGGCGTAATAAGAACTGAAATCCGGAAAATTTCGATCTTTTTCAGGCGACCGCGGCCCGCGCGGCGAGCATCTTGATGAGAAGCAGGTCGGTAGGACGGAAACTCGGCATCGGTGCATCGGCCTGGACGTCGCCCTGAATCACGTGCTCACGGACCACGAAACGCAACTGTTCGACGGACAGGCCAAGCGCGATCGCCGCTTCCTCTTCCGTGTATTCGAGCTTGCCTTCTTCGAGCGGAACCATAGAGTTTCTACACGAGCCTCATTATTTCGCTTTTCTAAAGTTTAGGCGCTAGATGCGGGTCCACCCAATCGGGGAGAGTACCTAGTTGATTCCCGGTGTTGCCTGACTGGGGTATGGTACTTGCTTGGTAATAGGGTACTTGCGGGACAGGCTACGAGTTACTACTGAGAGCGGAAAATGAGGCAATGCCGCTGAGAGAGCGGGCTCGATCGGGCCGCGAAAAAGTACGCGCGTCAGGCCCGCTGATTTCGAAGCCGATTAACGCCGGAATCAGAAGTCGAAAAAACGGGGCCATTTTTCGCATGTGACTGAATTCGGCTAATAGCGCAAGCCCCAAAACCGCTCCCTCACGGTCGCGGCTCTGTAACGTGTTTATTCTACTGAGCCGCGCGCGTAAGCACGCGGTCGCCACTCAATCTGCCGCCCCATTAGCTACTCAGTAGTAGAGCTTGAGGCCGAACTGCATGATGCGCGCGGACTCGGCGCCGGTGATGGCGCCGAAGGCGGGCTGGCCAAACGTAGTCCCGGACGGGCTGTTGAAGTTCACCTGGTTGAAGGCGTTGAACAACTCCCAGCGGAATTGCAAGCGGCAACGCTCCCGCATCGGGACGTCCTTCAGGACGGAAAGGTCCCAGGAGTGATAATAAGGCCCCCGACTATCGGGGAGAAAGCGGCCGACGTTGCCGAAGGTGTACGAGGGCGCATCCACGAAGGCCGCGTTGTCAAACCAACGGCCGATGCGCTCCTTCTTCCCGCCCGGCGTCGCGCTCTTGAGGCCGGTGGAGTTGGGGTACTGGCCGCCGCCGTAGGATCCCGTCGTGTTCTGCCGGGAGCCGATGGAAATGGGCACGCCGCTTTGCAGGCTCATGATGCCGTTGACGCTCCAGTTTCCCGCGATGAGACTGGCGGCGCCGGCCGTCAGATACTTGCGGCTCCTGCCGAAGGGCAGCTCGTATTGGAAATTCGTCACCAGCCGGTGCGGCACGTCCACCGCGGAGAGCGACTTGTCGAGATCCTTGCGGTTGTTGTTCGTGTAGCCGGGGTTCTGCAAGCCGACGAATCCGGCGACGCTGGAAACGTCATCGAGGTTCTTCGACCAGGTGTAGGCCGCCAGCATCTGCAGACCCGCGCTGTAGCGCTTGCGGAATTTCATCTGGAGCGCGTGATAGCTGGAGTGGGCCTGGGTGCCCCAGACGTGCGTGACGCCGAGGAACTGCGGGTAGGGGCGCAGCAATTGTCCCCGCGTGGTCGTGGCAGCGCCGAGCGACGAAGTGACGGGAAAGATTCCACGGAACGGGTTGGGCACCACCTCATTCAACCGATCGCCCAGCGACAGGTATCGATCCGGCAACTGGTTCCAATCTGACTGCGCCTGCAGCTTGACGCCGGAGTTGCCGGCGTAAGCGACGTCGAAGAGCATGCCGGAGTTCACGGCGTATTGCACGTTGAAGTTCCACTGCATGCTATAAGGCGAGCGATCGCCGCGAATATTGGCATTGATGCCCTGACCGGCGAAGGTGAGCAGGCCGAGCGCGCCGTTTTCAGGCTTGTTGAATCCATTGGGATAAGGATCCGACAGGGTGACGTACGGGGTGCGCCCGCCGTCGATGGAAGTAGTGACGGTCGTGGCGGCGTTATAGCTCAGAGCACCCTGATTAGCGGCATTGGGACCGATGCCGGTGACAGGGTTGTAGAACATGCCGAAACCGGAGCGGACGACCACACGCTCGCTCAGCTTGTATGCGAAGCCGACGCGCGGGGCGAAGTTATTGTTGTCCGGATTCTTGTTGCCGCGCGGGTTACCGTCACGGCCGGCGAAGACGAGCCCTCCATGAAGCGTGCCCAGGCCGGCGGCGGTGACCGGGAAGACGGCGTCCCTGTCGAACCAGGACGTCCGGTTGAAGCGTTCGGTGGTGGGGTAATCGGCGTCCCAGCGAACGCCGAGGTTGAGAGTGAGCCGGTCACTGGCGCGCCAGTCGTCCTGGATGAAAAGCGCGTAATAGGGGACGAGCAATGCAAGCGCGGGTTCATATTGGATGCGGCCCGATGCGGGGAGGCCAAGCAGCAGGGAGGCCATGGACTCGCCGCCGCCGGCGCGACTCAGGGCCTGCCGCGTCCACACGTCGTTGAACGCGTACAGGCCGGCGGGCGCGTTGCTGCGGAAATTGGAGACGCGGTTCTGGCGGTAGGTACCGCCCAGCTTCACCGTGTGGCGCCCGTGCAACCGGGTGAGGTCTCCGGTGGCGGTGTAGGTCTCGAATCTGTTGCCGATGGCGAAGGCCGCGTCGCCGCCCATGGCGCCGTAGCCGGCCGGCTCGATGCGCGGGAAGATCTTGAACTGAGAGACGGCGTCGATGGCCGGGTTCATGTTGAGCGACGCGGCAGTGATCTCGCCGGCCGGAGATGAGCGCGGATTGGCGTGATAGGCGTAGCCGAGGTTGCCATGCAGCATCCATCCGCCGAGCAGATAGTTGTCGTCGAGCGTCACGCTGCGGTTGATGCGGCCGTCGAGGCCGGCATTCGGAGAGGCCGGATTGCCATAGTGATTGGCGAGCGAATTGGCGAAGCGGTTCCATGAGACGCGCCCGAGCAGGTTGTGACGGCCGGAGAAGCGGTGGTCGATGCGGACGGAGTAGTTGTTGTTCGCCGGCCGCCCGCCGGACTGGGAGAAGAAGTTATTGACGATGCCGGGACTGGTGGGCTCGGGGTAATAGCTCATGATTTTCGCGCCGGCGGGATTGATGCGGCTGGTGGGGATCTGGCGGCCGGCGAACGGCTGGCGGAAGCCGTCGGCGCCAATGGTTGCGGGGTCATAGATCACCTGCGGCGATGCGCTGAAATCACCGCGTCGCATGGCGACAGTGGGCACGGTGAAAGTGCTCGATCCGGGATTCACCTGGCGCACTCCCTCATAGC